>CALMPQ010000030.1 GCA_937872005.1 uncultured Propioniciclava sp. | reverse complement strand
GTCGCCTCACGGTGCTGGAGCAGGGGGCGTCCGACCTGGAGATCGTGAGCAACAACCTCGGGGTGGACGGGCAGGGCCTGGGCAAGCTGCTCGAGGCGCACCGCATCCGCCGCGCGGTGTCGAGCTACATCGGCGAGAACAAGGAGTTCATGCGGCAGTACATGGCGGGTGAGCTGGAGGTCGAGCTGACCCCGCAGGGCACCCTCGCCGAGCGCCTGCGCGCCGGTGGCGCCGGCATCGGGGCGTTCTTCACCCCGTCGGGCGTCGGCACGGTCGTCGCGAACGGCGGCATGCCGTGGCGCTACCACGAGGACGGCTCGGTGCAGGTCTCCTCGCCGGCCAAGGAGGTGCGCGAGTTCAACGGGCGCCGCATGGTGCTCGAGACGGGCATCGTCGCCGACGTCGCCCTGGTGCGCGCGGCCATCGCCGACCGGCACGGCAACCTGCGCTTCCACGCCGCCGCGCAGAACTTCAACCCGCCCGCCGCCATGTCGGGCCGGCTGACCATCGTCGAGGCCGAGCAGGTCGTCGAGGCCGGCGAGCTCGACCCCGCTGACGTGCACGTGCCGGGCGTCTTCGTGAACCGCATCGTGCAGCTCACGCCCGAGCAGGCGAACGCCAAGCTCATCGAGAAGCGCACCACCACGCCGAGTCCTTCGACAGGCTCAGGAACCGAGGAGAACTGACATGTGGACCCGTGAGGAGATGGCCGCACGCGCGGCCCAGGAATTGTCCGACGGCCAGTACGTCAACCTCGGCATCGGCCTGCCGACGCTGATCCCGAACTACGTGCCCGAGGGCGTCCACTTCGTGCTGCACTCCGAGAACGGCATCCTCGGCACCGGGCGCTACCCCTACGACGACGAGGTCGACCCCGACCTCATCAACGCGGGCAAGGAGACGGTCACGGTCAACCCCGGGGCGAGCTACTTCGACTCGGCGCTGAGCTTCGCGATGATCCGCGGTGGCCACCTCGACGTGGCCGTGCTCGGCGGCATGGAGGTCGCCGCCAACGGTGACCTCGCCAACTGGATGGTGCCCGGCCACCTCGTGAAGGGCATGGGCGGCGCGATGGACCTCGTCCACGGTGCCGACAAGGTCATCGTGGTCATGGACCACACGAGCAAGAAGGGTGCCTCCAAGGTCCTCGCCCAGTGCTCGCTGCCCCTGACCGGCGAGGCCGTCGTCAAGCGCGTGATCACCAACCTCGGCGTCCTCGACACCGCGGGTACGCACTACGTGCTGCGCGAGCTCGCGCCCGGGGTCACCCTCCAGCAGGTGCTGGACGCCACCGAAGCGGTCGTCGACACGACCGAGTTCGAGGCGTCCCAAGCCTGATCAGGCCGCCCGCGGCAGGGGCGACAGGGTGATGCCCAGCGTGTCGAGCACGCGCAGGAGGTCGCCCAGCCGCAGCGACATCGGGTCCACGATGCCCTGGTGCACCGCCTCCTCGGCCACCCCGAGGTGGCGGGCCAGGGCCTCGGCCGTGATCCCGCGGGACGCCATCGCGTCATGGACGGCATCCACCAGCTCGCGGCACACGTCGTCGGCGTGCACGGCTTGTCGCACCTTCGGGTCGAGCAGCCAGGTCTGGGCGTCCATGATGTTGTCCCCGGGGTTGTGTGCGAGCGTTTCCGCCACGCTACTGATCGGGGACGTTCGACCGCCTCACCCCCACGGGTGGCGGTTGACGACGTATAGGTAATCATATACGATCGGCAGGCAAGCCGACCAGGAGTTCCCGACGGAGAGGACTTCCCCCGATGTTGCCCACCGAGACACGTGAAGCGCTCGCCGCCGAGATCGCCGAGGCCGAGCGCACCCGCAGCGTGATGCCGCGCATCACCGCCCGCTACCCCGACGCCACCGTCGAGGACTCCTACGCCATCCAGGGCCTCTGGCGCGACGCAGCCCTCGCGGAGGGTCGTCGCATCATCGGCCGCAAGATCGGTCTCACCTCGAAGGCCATGCAGGCCGCCACGGGCATCACCGAGCCCGACTACGGCGTCATGTTCGACGACACGGTCTGGGAGAACGGCGCGGTCATCCCGTTCGACAACTTCTCCAACGTACGCATCGAGGTCGAGCTCGCGTTCGTGCTCAACGCCCCGCTCGAGGGTCCGAACTGCACCCTGTTCGACGTGCTGCGCGCCACCGAGTACGTGACGCCGGCGCTGGAGATCCTGAACTCCCACATCGAGCTCGAGGGTCGCACGATCGTCGACACCATCGCCGACAACGCCGCCTACGGGGGACTGGTCCTGGGGGGCATCCCGATGCGCCCCGACCAGGTCGACCTGCGCTGGGTCGCCGCGATGCTCTACAAGAACGAGACCATCGAGGAGACCGGCGTCGCCGCCGGCGTCCTGAACCACCCGGCCACGGGCGTGGCCTGGCTGGCCAACAAGCTCCACCAGCACGGCCACCGCCTCGAGGCCGGCGAGATCATCCTGGCCGGCTCGTTCACCCGCCCGGTCTGGATGGGCCGGGGCGACTCCCTCCTGTGCGACTACGGACCGATGGGGACGATCACATGCAGCTTCCGGTGACCTTCTCGGCCGCGCTGGCGGCCCCCGACCGCCCGCAGGTGGG
>CALMPQ010000029.1 GCA_937872005.1 uncultured Propioniciclava sp. | reverse complement strand
GCGGGCAGCAGCAGCGACAGCAGCATCATCGCGATGGGGATGAGCATGAAGGCGGCCGCCACCAGCCACATCCAGGGCTGGGTGGGCTGCCCCTCGATCCGGCCGGGCCGGTAGTGGCCGGCGAAGATGCGCAGCACGTCGCCGAGCAGGTAGACGAACATCAGCGCGGCCCAGCCGAACGCGAGGATGATGCGTGGGGCGTCCACGTCAGGGCCTGACGATCAGGCTGCCGACCTTGCGGCCGGAGTCGACGCGGGCGTGGGCTTCGGCGATGCGGTCGAGGGGCAGCACGTCGTCGAGGACGACCCGCACCTCCCCCTTCGCGACAAGATCGAGCAGGTGAGCGAGGTCGGAGGCACGCTCGGGACCACTGCCGGCCTTGACATTGCCGCGGGCCAGCACGGTGTCGGCCAGGCTGGCCACCGCCAACAGCAGCACCCCGTCGGGAGTGAGCAGCCGGCGTCCGGTATGACGGTCCAGGACCCCCACGGCGTCCAGCACCACATCGAACCGGTCGGGCAGCGTCGTGACGTCGACGGCGCGGTGGTCGATGACGCGCTCAGCGCCGAGCGAGCGCACCAGGTCGGCGTTGGCCGCCGAGCAGACCCCCGTGACGGACGCCCCCGCCAGCCTCGCCAGTTGCACCGCCATCGTGCCCACCGCCCCGGACGCCCCCACGACCAGGACACTGCGCCCCAGTTGCACCTCCGCCCGGTCGCGGAGGAACCACAGCGCGGTCAGGCCACCGAAGATGACGCCGGCGGCGTCGTCGTGGCTCACCCCCTCGGGCACCGGCACGACGCGGTCGGCGCGCACGGCCACGAACTCGGCGTGCGCCCCCATCGCCATGCCGGTGGTGCCGGCCACGACGTCACCGGGAGCGACGCCGGTGACGTCCGCGCCGACGGCCTCGACCACCCCCGAGAAGCTCCCGCCCAGCACTGGGATGCGCGGCAGCCGCACCCCGAACATGAGCGGCGCCACCCCGCCGAACCCCCGGGGGAACCGGCGCCCGCGGATGCGGGAGTCGGCCGAGTTCACGCTGGCGGCGACGACGCGCACGAGCACCTCCCTGGGGCTGGGCGTCGGGATCGGGCGGTCCTCGATGCGCAGCACCTCGGGGCCGCCGAAGGTGTCGTGCACCGCGGCCCGCATCGCGCTTACCTTACGGGTGTAAGTCGTCATGGTGCGATGCTAACCTTACGACCGTAAGTCACGCAAGGAGGATGCATGCAGACCCGACCCGGACTCTCCCCTGAGAGCATCGTGGACGCCGCCGCCCGCGTCGCCGACGCTTCGGGACTGACCGGCGTCAGCATGCGCACGGTGGCCCGCGAGCTCGGCGTCGAGGCCATGTCGCTGTACCACCACGTGGCCAACAAGGAGGCGTTGCTCGACGCGCTCGCCGATTGGGTGTTCGACCGCATCCCCCTGCCCGACCCGTCCCTGCCGTGGCGCGAAGCGCTGACCCGGCGCTGGGTGGACGCCCGTGCCACCCTGTCCGCCCACCCGTGGGGGCTGGGCCTCATCGAGTCGCGCCGCTCCCCCGGCCCGGCCACGCTGCGCAACCACGACGCCGTGCTGGGGTGCCTGCTGGGTGCGGGATTCCCGGTCCCGCTGGCCGCCACGGCGTTCTCGGCGCTGGACGCCTACGTGTTCGGCTTCGTCCTCACCGAGCAGACGCTGCCGTTCGAGCCCGGCGAGTCGGCGGAGGAGTTCGTGGAGGCCCTCGCACTGCCCACCGACGACTACCCTCACCTGGCCACGTTCATCGCGGCCCAGGTCGGGCCCGACTACGCATACTCCGACGAGTTCGTGATCGGGCTCGACCTTATCCTCGACGCCTTGGAGCAGCGCCTCTCAGCGGTCGGCCTTCAGGTCGAAGGACGCCAGGGGCCGTAGCAGCGAGCGCTTCTTCTCGACGTGCCCACCCATGCGGTCGAGGATCGATTCCAGCGCCTCGATGGCCTCCACGATGAAAGGCCCCTTGTTCAGCATGACCGCCTCGGCACGGCGTCCCATCGCGGCGTCGGTGACCTCGGACCGCGACGGCAGGCCCGTGCGCGCCAAGGTGTCGAGCACCTGCGTCGCCCAGATCACCGGCACGTGCGCGGCCTCGCACAGCCACAGGATCTCCTCCTGCACCTCGGCCAGCCGCTCGAACCCGAGCTCGACAGCGAGGTCGCCGCGAGCGATCATGACGCCGACGTCGCCCCAGCGCATGGCCTCCAGCAGCATCTGCGGCAGCGCCTCGAACGCCGGGCCGGTCTCGATCTTCAGGGTGATGCCGATGCCGGTGGCGTCGAGGGCCTCGAGCTCGGCGATCAGGTCGGCCACGTCGGCCGGCGACTGCACGAACGACAGGCTCACCAGGTCGGCGTGGGCGGCCACGAACGGCAGGTTCGCCCGGTCGGACGCCGTGAGCGCCGGGATCCGCAGCGTCGTGTCGGGGAGGTTGATGCCCTTCTCAGCGCGCAGTTTGATGCCCGCGCCGGCGCGCTCCACGTCGACGACGAGCTCGTCGGGCGTGACCTCCCGGATGGTCCCGGCGATCTTGCCGTCGTCGAACAGGATGCGCTCGCCGGGCCGCGCGTCGGTGAACACCTCCTCCAGCGTGCACCCGATGCGGTGCGGACCGACCTGCGTCGCCGGCTGCGGTTCGAGGCTGCGCTGCAGGCGCAGTTCGTCCCCCGCGCGCACGAACAGGTGCTGCCGCACCTCGGGCAGGTCGCCGACGGTGGCCGCGGCGTCCGGGCCTTTGATCTGTAGGCCGGTCTCGAAGTAGGTGGTGCGGTCGAACCCCACCACCACCCCCGCGTCGGAGACGGTCAGCACGCGCAGCTCACGTGCGCGCCCGCGGGCGTCGGTCAGGCGCAGCTCGTCCCCCACCCGGACGCCCCGGGCTGCGGCAGGCTCGGCCCAGGTCACGGGGATGACGGCTTCGACAGGCTCAGCCAACGGGGCATCGACAAGCCCAGCCAGCAAGACGCGCACGGGGCGCTCGACCTCACCTCGGTCGTTGCGCTGCGGACGCACCTTGACCACTTTCGGCCCCTGCTCGAGCGGACCGGTGCGGACCTTGGGGCCGCCCAGGTCCATCGCCACGCGGACGCCACCGGGCAGGGCGCGCACCGCCGCGATCATGCGGGCCCATTCGGCGGGGCCGTCGTGGGCGCAGTTGATGCGGGCGACGTCCATGCCGGCGGCCCCCATGCGCTGGACGAGCCCGGGGTCGTCGGCGGCCTCCGACGGCATGGTGACCATGATGTGGGTGATGCGGTCGTCGTGGCCGTGCACGGCGCCCAGCACGTCGTCGCGATTGCGCAGCAGCAAACGGGTGCCGCCGTCGAGGTCGCCCCAGATGCCGTGGCGAGGGCGCCCGGTGGCGAGGGAGTCCACGGTTTCGATGACGGTCTCGATCCAAGGCCGGACGATCGACTCCATGCGACCCAGGCTCGACAGGCCGTAGGCGGCCAAGGACGCCTGCAGCGGGCGCAGATCGTGCTGGCGCGCGGCCACGTAGTGAATGAGGTTGCGCGCGCTCTCCCGGTGCTGCGTCTGGACGGCGTCGATCAGCCCCGCCGACGCGACCTCTGCGCGCAGCAGATCGGCGTGCAGGTCTCGCAGGGCGCTGTTCAATTCGTCCAACGACATCACACGCTCAGCCATGCGGCTCAGCCTGCCAGAGAGCGCTCCCCCGAAGAACTGGTGCTCGGGGCGCAGGGCTCACGCCATCACCGAGGGAACTCGACCCATGTGGCGCACGGTTGGGCCGAGCCCTTCCGCACGCCGAGGCAGGGCGGCGAGGCGGTGATGGGCCGGTCGGGGTCCGCCTCCCGGGCGGCGTACTCCTCTTCGACGATGTGGCGCGGAATGCCGTGCGCCTCGAGCAGTTGGCAGTCGCACGTCACGCCGCGACGCGCCCAGGTGGCCTCGAGCTTCTTCGCGCGGGGCGCCGCCACGTCCCGGAATCGCTGAGCGATCCGCAACGTGCGATCGCACCCCAGCATGGTCATCAGGCGCCACCCGTAGCAGATGATGCATTCGCCACGCTCAGGAACAGCCTCGGTCAAGGTGGTCTCGGCAAGGATGGCTGCCGCCTCGCGCACGATCGGATCGACGAGGAGTGCACGACGCTCGGCCAACTCGGGGAATTGGACCAGGTCGATGTCAGGCCCCTCGACCAACGGCGGGAGCGCCGGCCACTCACCCTCACCGCCCAACAACCCGGCCCACCCCGTCGGCGTCACCACGTACACGTCACCGTGGAATGCAGCCGTCAGGTGGTTGCTGTAGCGCCAGCCCCAGAAGAACTGCTCCTCAACGGGGGACGGGAAGGGTTCGCCCTCACGGCACACCACCGTGATCAGCTCCTGGTCGGGGACGGCCCAGCCGAACCCCTCCTGCCACGGGCGGGGCGGGACTGCGGCTTGGGCCAAGCCGCACAGGGTGGGGCTCATCAGGCTCGCCAGCTCACTGCCCAGGTCACAGGCGTCGTCGGGCAGGGGTTCGGGGGTCAGCAGGTGGTCGATGTGCCGCACGGTCCCGGTCGCGAGTTCGATCACCGCCACGAGAGTGGTGCCGGGGCGAGGGCGTCCGAGGCGAAGGATCTCCGAGAGGACGTCTTCGACGTCGTCTCGCTGGCTAAGGGTGGGTAGCACAAGGGTCATGCGGACCAGCATGGTGTGCAACGGGACGCCCTGACCCCACCCGTCCCCCAATCTGTGGACAACTCTTGGCCCGCCCACCCTGGTCGGTCGACCCCGCAGGTGCGGAGTCTTCTGGGTAAGGGCGGCGCTGACGTCGCTGATTGCTATCATTATGCAACATGAAGACGTTGTACCTGCGCAATGTTCCGGACGAGGTGGGTGCCGCGCTCGAGGAGCTGGCTCGGCGCGAGTCGATGTCGGTGAGCGCCGTGGCCGTGCGCGAACTCCAAGCGGCGGTGGCCTTCCGAGCCAACGCCGATCTGCTGTGGAACCAACCCACCGTCGAGGTGTCGCTCGATGATGTCGTGGAGGCAGTCCGATCGGGCCGTGACCGGTGATCGTCGTCGACACCTCAACGGTCATCGCTGCGCTCTTGGGGCATGACAGCGCACGCGCGGCGATCGACGACCGTCGGCTGCTCGCCCCGCACGTGATCGACGCCGAGGTCGTGCACGCGCTTCGTGGCCTCACCCTGGGGCGCAAGCTGGCCGAGGCCGACGCGTCCCGGCTCCTGGGTGTGTGGCAACGCCTCGCCGTCGACCGGCTCCCCATGCCAGGCCTGCTCCCCCGGGCCTGGGGGCTTCGTGACAACTTGTCCGCCTACGACGCCCTGTTCGTGGCCGCCGCCGAATCCCACGGCGTCCCGCTGGTCACGGCTGACCGGCGGTTGGCCGCCGCACCGGGGATTCGGTGCCGGATCGAACTGATCCACGCCTGACCTCCTGATCGGCGGGCAGGGGCGCCCTGAAGGCATGCTCGGGGGTCGCGCCCGTGACCGCCACGCCGACGTGCCCGACCACGGCCAGGATGGCGAGCGTAGCCGCAAGCACGAGGGCACCGAGAATCATCACCAACAGCAGGATCGCTGCGACGTAGACCACGACCTTGGTGGCCACCTTGACCGCATGGGGCGCCCGCGACCTGGGCGAGGCAAGCACACCCCAGACCAGGGTCACGACCGCGAACGCGACTGCCGCGGCGACCCAACCCCACGTCCCTGCACCGAAGTACCAGTACGCAACAAATGCGTAGGCCGCCCAAGCGGCGAGCTCGGCGAAGAACACCAGGGCGAGGGCGAGGGCGCGCATACCCCATTGTGCCGACTCAACCGCGCACGGCGACTCACACGCTCAGCCATGGGCTCAGCCTGCCCGCGAGCGCTCACCCGACGAACTGGCGCCGGACTCCGAGGAGGTCATAGGTGCGCCGGGCCCGCTGGTCGCGCGTGAGCAGGATGCGCCCGTTCACCCGGGCTGCCTCGCCGACCAAGGCGTCGTACACCGCGCCGCCGGTGATGCCGACGGGAGCCAGGCGCCCGGCCAGGTCGGTGCTCTCCGACGGCGAAAGCCACACGGATTCTGGGAAGACGCGGGCGACCAGTGCCGCCACCCCTCCCGGATCGACGGCGAGCGCACCGGGTAGCCGGGTGAGCACCGAGAACACCTCAAACGTGGCATGACCGGCCAATGCGGGGCGGTACTCCCGCACGACTGCCAGACACGGGAAGTGGGCCAAGTGGCCAGCATCCAGGGCGGCGATCGCCACGCTCGTGTCGACCGCCCAACGCTCAGCGCTGGCCATCGTCACGCCAGCGCTGCACGTCTGCGTCCGAGATCGACCTGCCCGGGGACGCCTCGATGACGGGCCAGCCATCGACCTCGACGATGCGACGACCGGCCGCCCGCACCGGGACCAGCCGCAGCTCGTCGCCCTCGACCGTGAGGTCCAACTGGGCATCGACCCCCAGGGAGAGGGCGTCCCGAATCTCCTTGGGGATCACCACCCGCCCCGCACGGTCGATCGATACCATCATGGCACCCATGCTACCAAAGCGCCCTGTCGAGGGGCTGCCACAGCCTGCAGCGCTGGCCCGGCCCATCGCCCACGCCTTGGCACGGGTGCGGGTTCGGCCAAGGCCACTCGTGGTGCAGGACCACGGGGATGACGCCGGCGTCGAGGTGCTCGACCGGCTCCTCCACGTCATCCGCCAGGTCGAACCCCAGCTCGTACACCGCGCAGTCGCACTCGCCCTCGCGCCGCCAATCCTCCTGCTCCGCCGTGTGCGGCCCGCCCGACACACCCTCGTGGTGCTCGACGAAGCGCCACGTCCCGTCGCACCCGTACCGGAACACCATGCGGGTCACGTAGCAGGCCAAGCACTCATCCGGCTCGAGGGCGGCGAGCGTCGCGAAGTCCTCCGCCAGGGCGGCGGCGAGGACCTCCTCGGCAGCAGCCACACTGGGGTCGGACTCCAACGCATCGAGATCCAGCAAGGGTGGGAACTCGATCACGTCATCGTCGGGGGCGTAGCTGTCGGCGCCCAGGACCAGGTACAGGTCGTCGCCCTCCCCACCCTGGAGGCAGGCCCAGCCGTCGGGGGTGAGCAGGTAGACATTGCCGTGGCGAGCCGAGGTGGAGTCGTCACAGGTCTGCCACGCCTGCACGTACTGCTCCTCGGCCGCGGTCGGCACCGGTTCCCCCTCCCGGCACACGACCGTGACCAGCGTGTGCGTGGGTGGGACGTCGGAGCGGGACGCCCCCTGGGGCCTGCACGGCACGAAGAGGTGGGCGATCTGGGCCAGGGTGGGGCTCATCCGATCGGCGAGGATGCGCTCCGCGCCGTCCCCCTCCGGGGGCTTGGGCGTATTCAGTCGCACGAAGCCCTGGAGTTCCCACGTGTCCACGGCGTAGACGGCGACGAGGGTCAGGCCGGGCCGCGCCCGGCCTTGGACCAGCAGTTCGGGCAAGAGGTCAACAGGGGTGGGTGTGTCCATACCTCTACCGTCCCGCGGCCGAGAGAGCCCGCGATAGGCCCCGCCGAGAATCTGTGGACAACTTCTTCGTCCGTGCCCACCTACGGAGCCCGGCGCCCTTCGGCGCGACAACCCCTGGCAACCCCGCTGCCCGCGAGCACCCCAGCGGTTGTAGGCTTCCGTGGCGTCGTTCGCGCCCGCACTCCATTTCTCCTCTGGCAGCGCCTTTCGCTGCTCGGAAAGCCGTCATGACCAAGAACCTGACCGCCGGATCGCCCGTCAAGCTCATCATCCTGTTCACCCTGCCGCTGCTGATCGGCAACCTCTTCCAGCAGCTCTACGCCGTCGCCGACGCGCTCGTCGTCGGCCGCATGATCGGCGTGGACGCCCTCGCCGCCGTCGGCGCCTCCGGCAGCCTGCAGTTCCTGCTGTTCGGCTTCGCCATGGGCGCCTCGACGGGCATGGGCATCCCCGTCGCGCGCGCGTTCGGCAGCGGCGACCTGCGCGCGACCCGCCGGGCCGTCGCCGCGGGCGCGATCATCAGCGCCTGCATCGCGGTGGCGATCACCCTCATCGGCGAGTTCGGCTCCCACGCGCTGCTCACGCTGCTCGGCACGCCCGCCGAGCTGATGCACGACGCCGAGAGGTTCCTCACGGTCTTCTTCGCCGGGTCGGTCGCCACGGTCGCGTTCAACTTCCTCAGTTCGATGATCCGAGCGCTCGGCGACAGCCGCACCCCGCTCGTCTTCCTGGTCATCGCCAGCGTGCTCAACGTCGGGCTGGTCGTCGCCTTCATCGGCTGGTTCCACCTCGGCGTGGGCGGTGCGGCGCTGGCCACGGTCGTCGCTCAGGGCATCTCGGTGCTGCTCTGCCTCGTGCTGATCGGGTTCCGCATCCCCGAGTTGCGCCTGCGCGCCTCCGACTGGCGGGTCGGACGCCTCGAGCTCGGCGAGGCCGCCCGCCTGGGCCTGTCGATGGGCTTCCAGATGTCGGTGATCGCGCTCGGCGCCGCCGTGCTGCAGTACGGCATCAACACCCTCGGCACGGACGCCGTGGCCGCCTTCACCGCCGCGATGCGGGTCGACCAGGTGGCCGTGATCCCGCTCGCGTCGGTCAGCGTCGCGATCAGCACCTACGTCGCCCAGAACCGCGGGGCCGCCGCATGGTGGCGGATCCGGCACGGCGTCCAGCGCGCGACCCTGCTCACGGTCGGGCTGTCGCTGGTGCTGAGCCTCGTCATCGTGGCCTTCGGCACCGACCTCGTGCGCCTGTTCGTCGGTGCCGGCGAGGACCACGTCGTCGCCCTCGCCCACGAGTACCTGATGGTCAACGGGGCCCTCTACTGGGTGCTCGCGCTGCTGTTCGTGTGGCGCGGCGCGCTCCAGGGCATGGGATCCACCTGGGTGCCCACCGCCGCCGGCCTCATGGAGTTGCTCGCCCGCGCCGTCGTCGGCCTCATCCTGGTCGGCCAGCTCGGCTTCTTCGGCGTCGCCATCGCCGCGCCGCTCGCCTGGGTCGGGGCCCTCGTCCCGCTCACCATCGCCTGGTTCCTGCAGCGCCGCCGACTGCTGCGGGCCGAGCGGTCGGCCCGGCTGCAGCCCGCGGCGTCCGAGGTGCCGGTGGCCACGCTCGCGCGCTGAACGCGCGCGACCACCGGACGTCCCACTACCTCACGCGCAGCAGCCGGTTGGCGGGACGCTGGTCAGGACCTGCGACGGCTGACCCGGCCGAACCAGTTGGGCCGGCAGGAACTGCCGCGCCGCGGGCAGCATCGCCTCGGCGAGGTCGGCCAGCGCTTCGGGGTACTGCCGGTGGCTGTTGCGAGGTCCCACCCGTGCAGCACGTGCTCGCGGGCGAAGTCAGCGGGGGGTCGTCGCGATGGTCGTAGCGCCGTGTAATACGGTAGGCCTGACCGTATTACACTGGCCCCATGAAAGGACAGCAGGCCCAGGCGAGCCGCGTCGTGCCCGTCCGCCTCGACGACGCCATGGTCAGCGCCATCGACGCCCGGTCGCGGCAGGACGGAACGACTCGGTCGCACGTCATCCGCGAGGCCTTGGCCGCGCACTTGGCCGGAGCGTCAAGCGTGGGACGGCTCACCCTGTCGCGCACGCAGGTTGACCGGGTGCGCGAGATCGCCGAGCGCTTCGGCGTCGAACGGCTCGACCTGTTCGGTTCCTTCGCGCGGGGCGAGGGCACGGCGTCCAGCGACGTCGACCTGTTGTACACGCTGCGCCCCGGTGTCCGGCTGGGGTGGGCGATCGAAGACCTGGCCACGGAGCTCACCACCGTCCTCGGCCACCCAGTCGACCTCGTCGCGCGCAGGGCGCTCCACCCGCGCCTGCGTGACAGCGTGCTCGGCGAGGCGGAGGTCCTGTATGCGGCGTGAACTCACCCTGCTCGACGAGATGATCGACTCGGCCCAGCAGGCCATGGTCCTGGTTCAGGGCGTGGACGCCGACGCCCTCGCCGGCGACCGCGTCCGCCGCGACGCCCTGTTGTGGAACTTCTCGGTGCTGGGGGAGGCGTCCGCGCAGCTACCCGTCGCGTTCAAGCAGGAGCACCCCTCGGTCGACTGGGCCCGCCCCACGCAACTGCGCAACCGGATCGTCCACGGCTACTGGTCGGTCGACCTCGACATCCTCGTGGCCACGGCCGAGCACGACCTCCCCGGCTTCGTGGAGCACCTTCACGACGTGCGGGCAGCAGGGCAAGGTGAACCTCACGCGTCGCCGGGCGGCTCGCCACCGGCCTCGGCATCGAACCGGTCGGCCCACTCCAGCAGCGGCTCGAGCCGGAAGGCGACGTCGTCGATGGAGCCGTACAGGTCGCCCAGTTCCGCGTAGCGCCCCGGCACCGTGGCCAGCGTCAGCTCGCTCGGCTCGACGGCGTCCACCTCGTCCCACCGAATCGGGGTCGACACGGTGCCCCGCGGGTTGCCGCGCAGCGAGTAGGCGCTGGCGAGCGTGTGGTCGCGGGCGTTCTGGTTGTAGTCGATGAAGACCCGATCGGTGGGCCGGTCACGACGCCACCAGGCGGTGGTCACGTCCTGGGGCCCCCGTCGCTCGACCTCGACCGCGAAGGCCCACGCGGCGCGCCGGACCTCTGCGAACGTCCACTCGGGGGCGATGCGGACGTACACGTGCAAGCCGTTGCCGCCCGAGGTCTTGGGGTACCCGATGATGCCGAGTTCGTCGAGCACGCCATGCACGGCCTCGGCCACCCGCCGCACCCGGTCGAACCCGGCGTCCGGCATCGGGTCCAGGTCGATGCGCCACTCGTCGGGGCGGTCGACGTCGGCACGGCGGACGTTCCACGGGTGGAACTCGACCGTCGACATCTGCGTCGCCCAGGCCACATCGGCCAGTTCGGTCACGCAGAGCTCGTCGGCCTCCAGGTCGAACCGGGGGAAGTGCAGTCGGACGGTCTGCACCCAGTCAGGCGCGCCGGCAGGCAGCCGCTTCTGGAAGACCTTGTCGCCGGCCAGCCCCTTCGGGAAGCGGTGCAGCATGGTCGGCCGTTCGCGCAGCGCGCGCACGATGCCCTCGCCCACCGACAGGTAGTACTGGACGACGTCGAGCTTGGTCCACCCGGTCTCGGGGAAGTACACCCGGTCGGGGCTGCTGATCCGCACCAGCCGGTCACCCACCTCCAGTTCGACGGGAGGTGCGGTGGACTTCCCGCCCGGAGCCGGGCTGCGCCGCCGGGCCTCGGCCGCCGCTGCCTCCCCCGTCCCGGCCGGACGCCCCTGCTGCGGCCCGAACAGGGCCCGCCATTCCCGCGCGGTCCGGGGCGCGGGTTCGGCGAAGTCGAGGCCCTGCTCCCTCAGCGCTGCGGCCAGCGTCTCCAAGGTCTTGGGCCCCACCCCGTGCAGGGCCGCGATGTCGCCGAAGCGCGCCTTGGTGAGCGAAGCAAGGTCACGGAAGCCGGCCTGGCCCAGCGCTCGCTGGGCGGGCTTCCCCACTCCGGGCGGCCACGCGTCCACGCCGTCGTCACCCCCGCAGGTGCGTGCGGAGGAAGGACAGGACGGCGTCCACAGCCACCTGCGAGCGTTGTTCGGTCAGGGTCGAGTGGCCCTCCCCGGGCAGTTCGACGCGGACGAACGCCTCACCCAACTCGGCGGCGAGGGTGTCGAAGCGCGTCCCCGTCGCCGGGTCCTCGGCATAGCGGATGCCGAGTACGCGACGTCCCTCGGCACAGCGACGCTGGACGGTCGCCAGGTGGGCCGGCGACAGCTCGATCGCTGCGCCGCGACGCTTGCCCGCGGGGAAGGGCACCGAGGGCTGGGCCACGACCGGCGCGACGGTCGCCGGGTCGACGGCCATGGCGAGCGCGAACCCGCCCGTGAAGCACATGCCGATCGCGCCCACCCCGGGGCCACCCAGCTCGGCGTGCAGGTCGCGGGCCAGGGAGCGCAGCCAGCCGGCGACCGGGGTGGAGGCACCCATCCGCAGCTTGTTGAACTCGGCCGACACGCAGATGCCCGGCAGGCTACGCAGCACCTCGCGGGGACTGAAGGCAACGTCCACCCGCCCGAACAAGTGGGGCAGCACGACCGTGTAGCCCGCGTCGACGAGTTCCTGGCCGAAGGCGATGACGCCCGAGGTCAGCCCCGGCGCCTCGTGGATGACCACCACGCCGGGGCCCTCCCCTCGCCGGTAGCAGTCGTGCGTGGTCGGCTTGCCCCGGACGTCGGCCGTGTGGGCGAAGCGCGCCCACCCGTCCGGAGGGCGCGGGGGGTGACTCTGCATGACCTCATCCCACAGGCTCGGAGATCCCC
>CALMPQ010000028.1 GCA_937872005.1 uncultured Propioniciclava sp. | reverse complement strand
CGGACCGGGTGGTATCCGCCCGAGGGACGCCGCGACCGCACCAACAGCGAAGGCCGGCCCGCCCGGTGGGACGCCTCGACGCGGGGCAGCAGCCCCGCGATGACGACGTCGGCGCCGGACGCGAGTGCGGCCAGGCAGGCCGCCTCGGCGTCCGCGGTGGGGATGTCGAGCGTGGGGCGCAGGTCGACCACCCGGCCGGGCCCGGCCAGGATCGCGTCGAAGACGATGCCCTCCTCGACGTCGGGGTCGTGGAAGTAGGACGGTGTCGGGCGGTCGATGCTGGGCGCGACGAGGTTCGGGGTGAAGCGGTTGACCGTCTTCAGCGGGCAGCTGCGGGCGGCGTAGGCGTCCAGGGTGAAGGACATGGGGCTCCCGCCGGGCTCAGGCGACCGCTCGGTGCAGGGCGACGATGCCGCCGGAGAGGTTCTTCCACTCGACATCGGTCCAGCCGGCGCTGCGGATGAGGTCGGCCAGGGCTGCCTGGTCGGGCCAGGCCAGGATCGACTCGGCGAGGTAGTCGTAGGCGCGCGGGTTGGAGCTGAGGATGCCGGAGACGGTCGGCAGCATGCGGACGAGGTAACGCCGGTAGACCTCGCGGAACGGCGCCCACGTCGGGGTGGAGAACTCGGCGATGACGAGCGTGCCGCCCGGGGCGGTGACGCGGCGCATCTCGGCGAGGGCGGCGGCGGTGTCCTCGACGTTGCGCAGGCCGTAGCTGATCGTGACCGCGTCGAAGGTGTTGTCGGCGAACGGCAGCTGCAGGCCGTCGGCGTTGACGAAGCCCAGGTCGGGCTGGCGCTTCTTGCCCTCGGTGACCATGCCGAGGCTGAGGTCGACCGGGACGACGAGGGCGCCGGCGTCCGCGAACGTGCGCGAGGACGTGCCGGTGCCGGCGGCGAGGTCGAGGATGCGCTGGCCGGGCCGCGGGTCGACGGCGCGGTACGCCTCGGCGCGCCACTGGCGGACCTGGCCGAGGGAGAGGAGGTCGTTCATCAGGTCGTAGCGGCCCGCGACCCCGTCGAACATCGTCGCCACATCCGCGCGGCGCTTGGCCAGCGTGGCGCGGGCATCGAACTTCTGCACCTGATGATCCTGCCAGACTGGAGGACATGGCGTCCCGTGCACCGGTCCTCACCGCGACCAACATCAGCAAGTCCTTCGGCCCCGCGCGCATCGTGGAGGACTTCTCGTTGACGGTGAAGCCGGGTGAGGCGGTCGCCCTGGTCGGGCGCAACGGGGCGGGCAAGTCGACGATCCTGCGGATGCTCGTGGGCGCCGTGCGTCCCGACGAGGGGCGCGTCGAGTTCGACGGGCTGCGCATGAGCGAGACCAACCCGGCCATCCGGCGGGGGATGGCGTCGGTGATCGACGACCTCGATTTCTTCCCCGACCTGTCGGTCGTGGAGCACCTGGACCTGCTGGCCCGCGCGCACGGCGTGCCCGACCCCGAGGCGATCGTCGACGAGGTGCTCGACGAGGTGCAGTTGGTGCCCCAGTCGGGGCAGTTGCCCGGGACGTTGTCGTCCGGGCAGCGACGGCGGCTGGCGTTGGGGACGGCGTTCGTCCGCCCGCGGCAACTGCTGGTGCTCGACGAGCCCGAGCAGCGCCTCGACGTCGAGGGCGTGGCCTGGTTGGCGGCGCGGCTGAAGGCCGAGCGGGCGCGGGGACTCGCCATCGTGTTCGCCTCGCACGAGCCCTACCTGGTGAAGGAGGTCGCCTCGCGGATCGTGCAGGTGGGTGCGCCGGGTGCCGAGGCGGGGGCGTCCGACGCGGAGGACGTGGGGGGCGAGGCCTGATGGCGCGCGCGCGGCGCAAGGGCACCAAGAAGCAGCCGGAGCCGAAAGAGGTGGTGTACGAGCCGGTCGTGGTGCCGGCCGACCCGTACGCCGAGTTCGCCGACCGCGAGTGGTCGTTCGCGTGGCTGCCCGACGACGAGCCCGAGGTCGTCGACGAGGGTGCGCTGCACGCGTTGGTGAAGTCGTGGCGGCACGGTCGCGCGACGCGGTCGATCGGGGACGTGTTCCAGGACGCCTACATCGCCCTGTTCAGCGTGCTGATGATCGGCGCGATGATCGTCAACGTCATCGTGGGCAGCCAGACACAGTCGGCCGCCTGTGACACCGCGGCCTGCCTGAACGGGCGGCTGCTGGTGCCGTGGGGGATGTTCTTCGCCATCGCGGCGCTGACCGTGTCGACGGCGCGGCTGTTCGGGCCGGTGCTGGCCTCGGCGGCCGAGGGCTTCTGGCTCATGGAGGCGCCGATCGGGCGCAAGCGCATCCTGCGGGGGCGGTTGTGGGCCGTCGTGGTCGGTGCGCTGGTGGTCGCCGGGCTGGTCGCGGCCGGGGTGGCCGGGATCGCCGGGGACCCCCCCGTGGTGGTGGGGGCGTGGGCGGCGGCGTCCGGGCTGGTGGCGGCCGGGCTGGTGGCCTGGTCGGCGTGGGAGCAGTCGTTCGAGCGCGTGCGCCCGCTGCGGGTGGCGCAGGCGGTGCTGGCGGCGGTCGCGGCGCTCGTGCTGGGCCTGATGGTCGCCGTGGCCGGTGGTTGGGTGCACGTGGAGCCGCCGGCGTGGTTGGGGTTGGTGCCGTGGGCGCTCGCGGGCGTCGGGGCTGTGATGGCGGTGGGGTTCGCCGTGGGCGCTCACCGGCGGCTGGACGGTTTCGCGCGGGGACGGCTGACCTCGGGCGGCTCGCTGGTGTCGGGGCTGCAGGGGGCCATGTTCGGCCTCGACCTCGGCCTGGCCCGCGACATCCTGGTCGACCGCGAGGCGATCGAGCGCGGGCACGTGAAGCCGGTGCCGGGGCGCGGCTCCGGGGTGGGGGCGCTGGTGTGGCGCGATGCCCAGCGGCTGGCGCGCTTCCCACGCCCCTTGTTGGGGCTGGCGGGGGCGATGCTGGCGCCCTACGCGTCGGACGCGATCGGCCTGGCGCTCCTGACGCCCTTCCTTTCGGCCGTTGCGCTGATGTTCGCGTTGGTGCCGACACTGGGCGCGCTGCGGGTGTTGTCGCGCTCGACCGGGCTGGCCCGCACGCTGCCGTTCTCGACCGCCGAACTGCGCACGGCGTGCTTCACGGTGTCGGCCGTGCTCGCGGGCGTGTGGGCGCTGGCGACGGTGCCGGCGTTCCTGGGGGTCACCGGGGGCTTGGAGCGCCACCCGGTCGAGGCGATCGCCGTCGCGATGGCCTGCGGGTTCGGTGGCCTACTGGGCGCTGTCCGGTGGCAGACGGCCAAGCCGGTCAACTTCGCCGTGCCCATGATGGCGACCACCGCCGGCGCGGTGCCGCCGACCCTCATCTTCAACCTCCTGCGTGGCTTCGACGTGGCGGCCCTGGTCACCGCGCCGATCCTGTTGAACGCCAACCCCATGTGGGGAGTCGGCATCGGCATCGTGTTGCTGCTGATCCTGCGGGCGGGCTTCAACATGGAGGAGATGTCCGAGCAGGCCAAGGAACAACAGAAGCAGCTCGACGCCGAGAAGGCCGCTCGCAAGAGATAGGTCCCCCGGAGGCCGGGGGTGCCGAGAGGGCCGGGGGTGCCGACACTCACCTTTGTCACGGCAGAGACGTGGGAGGAAGCCCCTCAGTTGTGACAAACCCCCTCACGAAGTTCCCGCGATCTGTGGACAGCCGCGCATCCTCGACCCCGGTTGTCCACAGACCGCAAAACAGGGTGCGTGGGATCACCTCCGCCTGCCTATACCTCGGGCATGGACGACCTCCTCGACCTGGCCGGGCGCCAGGGCTACGTGACCACCTCCGACGCGGCGAACCTCGGCGTCAACCGCATGGCGCTCAGCCGGCTCGTGGCGTCGGGGGTGCTGCTGCACACGGTGCGCAGTGTCTACCTCCTCGCCGACGACCGCACGCCTGAGCAACGCCACGCGGCCGTGGTTCGGGCCACCCTGAAGGAAGACCCGTGGTCAGTCGCCAGCCACCACTCGGCACTGGTGCTCCACGGCATCAACGTCTTCGGGGCGCCCTTCGACCAGGTGCAGGTGGCGGATCCCCGCCGCAGCAGCCGCAGCCACCAGTCGCTGCACCGCCATGTCTTGCGGGAGGGCGACCCCGTCGTCGAGGTCGAGGGCCTCAAGGCCCTCGGCCTGCCGTTGGCCTTGTGCCAGACTGCCACCCGGTTCGGCATGGTGGCCGGCCTCGTCGCCATGGATCATGCCCTCCACCTCGAGCGGTGCACCCCCGACGACCTGCAGGCAGTGATCGAATCCGGACGCCTCAGGCGCGGCATCGGCGCCGCCCGGCGAGCGGTCTCCTTGGCCGACGGGCGGGCCGAGTCGCCGGGGGAGTCGCGCCTGCGCGCGATCATCGCGGGCGGCCCCTTCCCCTATGACCTCCAGGTCAACGTCGGGGGCCCCGGCTCTGGCTACCGCGCCGACCTGATGGTCGACGGGTTGGTCGTCCTCGAGTTCGACGGTGCCGTCAAGTACGACGGGGTGGAGGGGAAGACCGCCCTCATCGCGGAGAAGCGCCGCGAGGATTGGATCAGGGAGAAGGGCTACGGCTTCATGCGCACCATGACGCCCGAGCTCGACTACCCGGTCACCATCAATCGCACCCTCCACCAGAAGGTGGTCGAGGCGCGGGCCCGCCGCGCGGCCTGACCCGGCGTCCCTCACGAGGGGCTTTGTCACATCCGAGGGGCTTCCTCCCGAGTAGCTGGCGTGACAAAGGTGAGTGTCGCGCCGCAGGGTTGAAACGACAACCAAAACCCCATTTAAGCAACCAGAACGTTTCGAATTTCGACGAGGAAACTATCCTCTGACTAGGGGCGACACGGCGGCGGACGCCAAATGGCGCTTGTCTGATGACTTCCCTAGACTGGCCCGGAGTCGGGGCCGAGCGGTGCCCGGAAAGAGGGGTGGATTCGATGACCGAGCAGCGCTCAGCGCAGTCGGTGGTCGAATCCGACGTCATCGTCGTCGGCGCCGGCCCGGGCGGTTCCACCGCCGCCAAGTGGCTCGCCGACCGTGGCCTCGCGGTCACCCTCTTGGAGAAGTCCGCCTTCCCGCGCGACAAGGTGTGCGGCGACGGGCTCACCCCGCGCGCGACCAAGCAGCTCGTCCGCCTCGGGGTCGACGTCTCCGAAGAGGCCGGCTGGATGCACAACCGCGGCCTGCGCACCTACGGCGGCCACCCCGAGCCCTTCGAGTTCCTGTGGCCCGAGCTGGCCGAGTTCCCCAACTACGGCCTCACCCGCAAGCGCGGTGACTTCGACGAACTGCTCGCCCGCCTCGCGGTGGACGCCGGGGCCACCCTCGTCGAGAACGCCAACGTCTCCGAGCCGGTGATCGACGAGCGCAGCGACCGCATCGTCGGCGTCCGCACCAAGGACGGCGCCGAGTATCGCGCGCCCATCACCATCGCCGCCGACGGCAACTCCAGCCGCCTGGCCCTCGCGATGGGCCTGGAGAAGAACCGCAAGCGCCCGATGGGTGTCGCAGCCCGCGCCTACTTCCGCAGCGAGGCGCGCACCAACGACCACCTGATGGAGAGCCACCTCGAGCTCTGGGACGGCAAGCCGGGGGAGTCCAACCTCCTCCCCGGCTACGCCTGGCTGTTCCCCCTCGGTGACGGCACCGTCAACTTCGGCCTCGGCACCGTGAGCAGCACCGCCGCGTCGGCGAAGATGAACTTCCGCGACCTGATGTGGAAGGTCCTCCACAACTTCCCCGAGGAATGGGGCCTGACCAAGGAGAACATGGTCGGCACCATCGGCTCGGCGGCCCTGCCGATGAGCTTCAACCGCAAGCCCGCCTACCACCGCGGCCTCGTGCTCGTCGGCGATTCCGCAGGCATGGTCAGCCCCTTCAACGGCGAGGGCATCCCCTACGCCATGGAGGCCGCCGACTTCGCCGCCGACGCGATCGCGGACGCCCGCAGCCGCGGCTTCGGCACCCCCGGCGCCGAGAAGGCGCTGCACGGCTACCGCACCCGGCTGGAGGCCGAGTGGGGTGGGTACTACCGGCTGGGTCAGGTCTTCGTGTCCCTCATCGAGCGTCCCGAGATCATGCGGCTCTGCACGCGATACGGTTTGCCCAGACCGACGCTGATGAAGTTCACGATGAAGTTGCTGGCCCATCTGTACGACACCAGTGACGGTGATTGGATGGACAAGACCATCACGTCACTGACCAAGGTGGTGCCGTCGGCATGACGTATTACCAGAAGGGATGGGTGCGATGAGCCCCTACATTCCGATCCTCGGGGTGCTGTTCTTCTCGGCAGCCCTGCTGGGGGTCATGGTCCTCGCCTCGTTGTTCATCGGCCCCAAGCGGTACAACCGGGCCAAGTACATGCCGTACGAGTGCGGCATCGACCCGACGCCGCGCGCGTCGGGCGGTGGCCGCTTCCCGGTGAAGTACTACATCACCGCCATGATGTTCCTCGTCTTCGACGTCGAGATCGCCTTCCTGTACCCCTGGGTTGTCGCGTTCGACCAGCTGAGCATGTTCGTCGTGCTCGCCATGATCGCCTTCCTCCTGCTGCTCTGCATCGCGTACTACTACGAGTACCGGCGCGGCGGCATGGAGTGGGACTGAGCCGGTAGGAAAGGAATCCAGGGATGGGTATCGAGGACGCACTGCCCGAAGAGGGCATCCTCACCACGACCGTCGAGGCCGTCGCCGGCTGGATGCGCCGCACGTCGTTCTGGCCGGCCACCTTCGGCCTGGCCTGCTGCGCCATCGAGATGATGACCTACGGCGCGCCGCGTTTCGACGCCGGCCGCTGGGGCCAGGAGGTTTTCCGCGCATCGCCGCGCCAGGCCGACCTCATGATCATCTCCGGCCGCGTCAGCCAGAAGATGGCCCCCGTCATGCGCCAGGTCTACGACCAGATGCCGAACCCGAAGTGGGTCATGGCGATGGGCGTGTGCGCCAGCTCCGGCGGCATGTTCAACAACTACGCGATCGTGCAGGGCGGTGACCACATCGTCCCGGTCGACATCTACGTCCCGGGCTGCCCGCCGCGCCCCGACATGCTGATCGACGGCATGTTCAAGCTGCGCGAGATCGTCCTGAAGGACCCGATGGGTGCCCACCGCGCCAAGGTGCTCGACGACCTCGAGCAGCTGGCCCTCGTGGCGACGCCCACCCTGGAGCAGAAGGGCCTCATGCGATGAGCGACGAGAAGCTCCCCGGCGAGGAGAAGTCGGTCGACACCCGCGTCGAGGGCCAGGACTCCGCCCCCAGCGCGGGCCTCGAGCGTGAGGACGCCCAGCCGAGCGCGCCCGTCACCCGCTCCGGCATGTGGTCCGACGGCACGCCCGATACCTCGGGGTATGGCGGCATCGTCCGCCCGTACCTGCCCCAGCAGACGTCCGCCCGCCCGCTCGAGGATGCCCACGAGCGCGTCCTCGTCCGCCTGGAGCAACTGGTCGACGGCGCCTTCAGCCACGTCCTGTTCGACCGGGGCGAGCTGACGATCTTCGTGCCGCGCGAGAAGTGGCTCGAGGTCGCCCGCGTGCTCCGCGACGACGCGCACCTGCGCTACGAGGGCTGCATGGGCGTCAACGGCGTTCACTACCCCACCGACGCGGGTGCCGAGCTGCACGCGGTGTACGCCCTGCAGTCGTTCACCCACAACCGGCGCCTGCGCGTCGAGGTGACGGCACCGGACGCCGACCCGCACGTCCCCTCCGCCTGCGCCACCTACCCGGGCGCCGACTGGCACGAGCGGGAGACGTGGGACATGTTCGGCCTGATCTTCGACGGCCACCCGTCGCTCACGCGCATCATGATGCCCGACGACTGGGTCGGCCACCCGCAGCGCAAGGACTACCCGCTCGGCGGGATTCCCGTCGAGTACAAGGGCGCGGTCGTCCCGCCCCCGGACCAGCGGAGGAACTACCGATGACGCCGTCGAGCAGCACCGACTACTACGCCCAGCCGGGCGAGGAGACCACGGGCACCGTCTACACCTCGATGGGTGGCGACTGGGCCGAGATCGCGCAGGAGCAGGCCGAGCGTGGCGACGAGACCCTCGTCATCAACATGGGCCCCCAGCACCCCTCGACCCACGGCGTCCTCCGCCTGATCCTGGAGTGCGATGGCGAGACCGTGACAAGCATCCGCCCGGGCATCGGCTTCCTCCACACGGGCATCGAGAAGAACATGGAGTACCGCACCTGGACCCAGGGCACGACCTTCGTGACCCGGATGGACTATGTGGCGCCCATCTTCAACGAGATCGCCTACTGCCTGTCGGTCGAGCGCCTCCTCGGCATCGAGGACCAGATCCCGCAGCGCGCCAACGACATCCGCGTGCTCATGATGGAGCTCAACCGGATCGCCTCCCACCTGGTCGCCATCGGCACCGGCGGCATGGAGATCGGCGCGCTGACGGTCATGACGATCGGCTTCCGCGAGCGCGAGATGATCCTCGACTTCTTCG
>CALMPQ010000027.1 GCA_937872005.1 uncultured Propioniciclava sp. | reverse complement strand
TTCCGATCTCCACTGGTCGGCCAAGGCGAAGCTGGGGAAGGTGCGGCCCGGGGTGTGGGTCGTCGCGTTGCGGGTGTAGCGGGCGCGGAAGTGTTCACCTTTCGGGATGATCTCGCCCAACGTCGACGTGCGCCGGGGGGTTCGGGTGCGTGCCACGACCGCTCCTGTCCTGTGGATAACCGCCTCCCCTCGGGGGAGGATCGGGGGAGGATTTGTGTCCATTCTAGGCACGTTCTGCATGTTGTGGCTACACTGGTGTGCACCAACTAGATACAGGTGTTCCCGGTAGTCAGATGGGCTTATTGCCTAGTGGTCGCGGGGGTTGAACGCTCTCGATCACGGGACGGCAGCCAAGGGGTTCGAGTCCCCTTGGCTCCACCACCACGACGTCACCGGACGATCGAAATCCCTTGGCAAGGGCACCTAGGCTGAGGGCAGAGCCCCAGCAAACCCCGGAGGTGGCCCATGTCGACCGAGGCGCAACCCCAGCAGCCGAAGCGGAAGCCCGCGTGGCGACGCGCACTGCTCGCCGTCCTCGTCGTCGTCCTCGTCGCGGGTCTGGGTGTCGGTGGGTACTACGGGTGGTCGGTCAACCAGGCGCTGAGCGGGATGCCGCGCGAGGACCTCATGCCCGACGACTCGCCGCTGCAGGAGGACCCCAACCTCGACACCCAACCGAACCTCGGCACGCAGGACGGGCAGGCCCCGGCCGAGACGCCCGAGGGGGACACCACCGAGCCGACGATCGAGGGCGGCATCGCCGAGCCCGGCGGGAGCATCAACCCGGGCCGTCCCGGTCCCGGGGTGGCCGGGTCGATGAACTACCTGCTGCTCGGCACCGACTCGCGGGGGCCCCGCGACCGGGGCCGCAGCGACGTGATGATCCTCGCCCACGTCCCGCCGTCGCGCGACAAGGTGTACCTGATCTCGTTCACCCGCGACATGTGGGTCACGATCCCGGGCCGCGGGGCCGCGAAGATCAACGCCGGGTACGCCTACGGGGGCGTCCCCCTCGCTGTGCGCACGGTCGAGAACCTCATCGGCACCCGCGTCGACCACGCGGCGATGATCAACTTCGACGGGTTCATCGGCCTCACCGACGCCGTCGGGGGAGTCACGGTCAACAACAAGCACGCCAGCCCCGGCTTCCCGCGCGGTCAGGTCACACTGCAGGGCGAGAAGGCGCTCTCCTACGTCCGCGAACGCAAGAACCTCCCCCGCGGCGACCTCGACCGGGCCGAGCGCCAGCGCCTGGTGCTCGAGGCGATCATGGGCAAGGTGCTCTCGGCCGAGACCATCGCCAACCCTGCCCGCTTCAACGCCGTCATCGGGCGACTCGGCAGCTTCGTCACCGTCGACTCGGGCCTCTCCAACGGCGCCATCGTCTCGACCGCGGCGTCCATGCGCCTCTCCGGCCGCGGCGACATCGTCTCGCTGCAGGCCCCCATCGCCGGCTTCGGCCGCAGCCGCGGCGGGCAGTCGATCAACGTGGTCGACTGGTCCCGCATGCGGGCCATGGCCGACGGGATCCACAACGGGACCCTGGCGTCCTACCCCCGCTGATCAGCTCGTCGCCACGGCGATTTCAGCCCTTCGGCTCGAAGCGCGCCTGGAAGAAGCGCAGGTACTTGGGCTCGTAGACCATCTCGAGACCGCGCACCGATGCACGGTGGTCCCAGCACTCCTTGACCGACTCGGCGACGACGTCCATGTGCGCCTGGGTGTAGACGCGACGCGGGATGGTCAACCGCACGAGTTCCAGCTTCGGGTGGTGGTTCTCGCCGGTCACCGCGTCCCGACCCGCCGAGACGATGCCGCGCTCCATCGCGCGCACGCCCGACTCCAGGTAGAGCTGGGCGGCCAGCATCTGCGCCGGGAACTGCTCCTGGTCCAGGTGCGGGTAGAAGCCACGGGCGTCCAGGAAGATGCCGTGCCCACCCACCGGGCGGACGAACGGGATCTCCCACTGCTCCAGCAACGCCCCGAGGTAGCGCACTTGGCCCACGCGCGACTTCATGTAGGCGTCGTCCACCGACTCGCGGATGCCGATGGCCATGGCCTCCATGTCGCGGCCGGCCATGCCGCCGTAGGTGTGCAGGCCCTCGTAGACGACGACCATGTTGCGGGCCTCCTCGAACACCTCACGGTTGTTCGTCGAGAGCCAGCCGCCGATGTTGACCAGCGGGTCCTTCTTGCCCGACATCGTCGCGCCGTCGGAGTGGGAGCAGAACTCGCGCAGGATCTCGGCGATCGGCTTGTCGGCGTAGCCCTCCTCACGCTCCTGGATGAACAGGGCGTTCTCGACCGCGCGGGTGGCGTCGAGATAGATCGGGATGCCGTGGCGGGCCGTCAGCTCGCGCACCGCGCGCATGTTCGCCATCGAGATCGGCTGCCCGCCGGCCATGTTGACGGTGGCGGCGACGCAGACGTAGGGGATGGCGTCCGCCCCCACCTCGTCGATCAGGCGCTCGAGCTTGGCGAGGTCGACGTTGCCCTTGAACTCGAACAGCGAGCCCGTGTCGTGCGCCTCGTCGACGATCACGTCGTGGAACGTCGCCCCGTTGCGCTCCTGGTGGAAGCGCGTGGTCGTGAAGTACATGTTCCCGGGCATGTGGTGGCCGGGCTTGATGAGCACCGAGCTGAGGATGTTCTCCGCGCCGCGGCCCTGGTGGGTGGGCACGAGGTGCTCGTAGCCGTAGCACTCCCGAACGGTCTGCTCGAGGTGGTAGAAGTTCTCGCTGCCGGCGTAGGCCTCGTCGCCGAGCATCATGCCGGCCCACTGGCGGTCGCTCATCGCGTTGGTGCCCGAGTCGGTGAGCAGGTCGATGTAGACATCCCGCGAGTGGAGCAGGAAGGTGTTCCAGCCCGCTTCGGCGAGTGCCCGCTCGCGCTGCTCGCGCGTCGTCATGTGGAGCGGCTCGACGACCTTGATCTTGTACGGCTCGGCCCACGAGCGGCGGTCCTGCTGCTGGCCCATCGTGTGCAGCGAGGTGGGGCGACGTTGCTCAACCATCCTCCGACAGTAACCAGTGGCACGGTCGGGCGGCAGGGTGCGGGCCGCCTCAACACTTCAGTCGTGGACGCCCCGGGCCTGGCTCAGCCCCCGACCAGGGGCTGGTCCTTGTACTTCGCCGCGTAGTCGGCCATCGTGCCGGTCCTGACGGCGTGGGCCATCTCGGCCAGCTGGGCCTCGTTGACGACGTCGATGGACTGCCCGTCCCCCGACCGGCCGAACCCCGAGATCGGTGCCTGCAGGAGGACGATGTCGTCGCCGGAGTTGACCTTCATGCTGGTGGCGGTGCTGAAGATGACCGGGTTGGTGAGGCCCTCGTCGACCGTGAAGTACTGGCCCAGTTGCCCCATGACGTCGTTGAACTTCAGCGGGTTGGCGAGCACGTCGAGGGTGAGCATCCTCTGCAGGATCGCCTTCACCACGGCGCGCTGGCGCTCCGCGCGGTCCAGGTCGCCGTTCGGCATGCCGTAGCGCTGGCGCACGAACGCGAGCGCCTCGTCACCCTGCACCGTCACCTCGCCCTTGGGCCAGGAGTACTCGCCCACGTTCGAGGCGTGCTTGTTGTTCACGGTGACCCCACCGAGCTGGTTGGTCAGCCCGACGAAGCCGTCGAAGTTGATCTTCGCCGCATGATCCATGCGGACGCCGACCAGCGACTCGAGCGTGCGGGTGGCCAGGGCCTCGCCGCCGTACGCGTAGGCGGCGTTGATCTTGGCCATGCCCCGGCCCGGGATCTGCACCCACATGTCGCGGGGGAACGACACGATGTACACCTTGTCGCGGCTCGGCGGGACGTGGGCCAGCATCAGCACGTCGCTTCGGCCGCGGTCACCATCACCGCGGGAGTCGCTACCCATCAACACGTAGTTGAAGGAGCCGGCCGCGGCCGCGTTCGCGTCGGGCCGGTCGGCGTCGTCGGCCGGCAGCAGCGTGTTCGTGCGCTCGATGTCGTTGGCGGTGGACCACAGCCGCCACACGTAGAACCCGCCGACCATCAGGGCCAGGGCGACCACGATGCCGATGACGGCGAAGAACCAGGTCACGAAGCCCCGCCTGCGCGGCTCCTCGATGGCGCGGCTCGGCCTGCTGCTCATGCGTGTTCCCTCCCGGTCGGGTCGCCCTGGAGGGCATCGGTGGCGTCGGCCCACACGGCGGCGTCACGCTCACGGCTCTCGCGTCGGCTGCGCAGCACGGCCGCGACGCCCAACGCGAACACCGTCACGATCCAGGGCGCCGCTCTCACGGCGGCTATTGTACGACCCCAATAGGCTGGCGCTGATGAGCATGGTCGATGTCGTGTTCCCGCCGGGTGCGTCCCAGCGGGACTGGGTCGCGGACAGCATCCTGGCTGTCTCGGTGACCCTCGTGTCGATCGTGCCCTACATCGCGGCCTCGGCGGGGGCCCTGCACTACTCCGGGCTGTTCGCCTTGTCGGCGTCCTTCACCCTGCCGCTGGCCCTGCGACGCCATGCACCGCTGGCCATGCTCGCCCTCTGCACCGTGGCCGGGGTGTTCCAGCTGATCCTGATCGACCGGCCCACGTTCTCGCTCATCGCCGTGCCGATCGTCGCCTACAGCGTGGCCCGCTGGGTGCCGGGGCACCTGGCCCGATCGGTGATCGTGATCGGTGCCTTCGCCTCGATCCTGGGGCCGATGCGCTGGTTCGCCGCGTTCGACACCAACCCGAGCGCCGACATCCTCTACTGGGGTGCCTGTCTGGGCGCCGTGCTGACGCCCTATGCCATCGGACGCCGCACCCGCGAGGTCGCCGAGGCCCGCGCGGCACAGGTCAGCTCCGCCGAGGAGCGGTACGACCTGCTGCTCGCCGAACGCGAGCAACAGACCAAGCTGGCCGAGGCGTCCACCCGCGCGATGATCGCGCGCGAACTGCACGACATCGTGGCCCACTCGCTGTCGGTCATGATCGTCCAGGCCGAGGGCGGGCGGGCCGCGGCCACGCGCAAGCCCGAGGTGGCCGCCGAGGCGCTCGACACGATCGCCGAGACCGGGCGCGAGGCCCTCCACGAGATGCGCCGGATCGTGGGGGTGCTCCGCTCCGACCCCTCTTCGCCGGAGCCCCCCAACTTCTCGCCCATGCCGACGCTCGACGACATCCCCGACCTCGTGCACCGCACCAGCGACCGGGCCCGCCTGATCGTGCACGGGCTGCCGTTCCCGGTGCCGCAGGCCCTCACGCTGACCCTGTACCGGGTGACGCAGGAGGCGCTGACGAACTTCCTCAAGCACGCGGGGCCGGACGCCCACGCGACGGTCACCCTCACCTACAGCCGCGGGCTGATCACGGTCGACGTGCAGGACGACGGCGAGGGCATCGAGAACCCGACCGATGGCGGTGGCAACGGCCTGCGCGGCATGTACGAGCGCGTGACGTCCATGGGTGGCACGCTGAAGGCCGGACCCCTGTCGGGCCGGCCCGGCTTCCGGGTGACCGCGTCGATCCCGGTCCGCGACCACGCGGGCACCCCCGTGAGAAGGAGCTGAACCATGACGATCCGCGTGTTCCTCGCCGACGACCAGGCGCTGGTGCGCAGCGGCTTCCGCATGCTCATCGATTCCGAGGACGACCTCGAGGTCGTCGGCGAGGCGCCCGACGGAGCCGAGACCGTGCGGGCCCTGCAGGCGCACCCGGCCGACGTCGTGCTCATGGACATCCGCATGCCGGTGATGGACGGCGTCGAGGCCACCCGCCGCATCGTCGAGGGCCGGCTGGGCACCAAGGTGCTGGTGCTGACCACCTTCGACCTCGACGAGTACGCCTTCGCCGCGCTCAAGGCGGGCGCGTCGGGCTTCATGCTCAAGGACGCGCGCCCCGCCGACCTGCTCAGCGCGATCCGCAACGTCGCCGCCGGGGACGCGGTGGTGGCACCTTCCACCACCCGCCGACTGCTCGACCATGTGGCGCCCACCCTGTCGGCCAGCCCGGGCGAGCACGACCCCCGCTTGGCGCTGCTCACCGAACGCGAGCGCGAGGTGCTCCTCGAGGTGGCCTCGGGTGCCACCAATGCCGAGATCGCCGGCAACCTGTACATGGCCGAGGGCACGGTGAAGACCCACATCGGTCGCCTGCTCACCAAGCTGCAGGCCCGCGACCGCGTCGGGCTGGTGCTGTTCGCCTACGAGAACGGCCTCGTGGGCCGCTGAGGCCCTAACCGGCCACCGCATCCAGCAGGTCCCCCGCCACCGCACGCAGCGCCCGGACGCCCTTGGAGCACCGCCACCGCACGGTGTCGGCCGACATGCCCAGGACGTCGCCGGCGGCCCGGCTGGTCCGCCCCTCCACGTAGACCGCCTCGAGGGTCCTCCGCGTGAGGCCGTCGATGACGCCGAG
>CALMPQ010000026.1 GCA_937872005.1 uncultured Propioniciclava sp. | reverse complement strand
CACCTGGTTGTTGCCCACGACGGCGACCTCGGACTCACCCACACCGATGGCGTCCACGCGCTGCTGGATGATCGTGCGCGCTTGGTCGAGGCTGGCCTGATCGACCGCGCCCGTCCCCGTCGTGTTGCGGGCGGTCAGGGTGATCGTCGTGCCGCCGCGCAGGTCGAGGCCCAGCTTGGGCGCCCACGAATTGGCCAGCGCCATGATGCCGAACAGCATCAGCACGAAGGCGAAGAGGATGATGAGGGTGCGCAGCGGGCGCTGCTTGTGCCTGCTCTCGGTTGCCACGGGACTCCGGCTCTCGAACGTGGGGGTGGTCGGTCAGTTGGTGCGAGCGTCGGGGTCGGTCGGGCGCTCGGGGTCGAAGGTGTCGAAGGTGCGGTGCTGCAGGTCCTCCGACTCCGCCCGGGGAGCCTCGACCTCGGCGACCTCGGAGTCGTCGTCGTACTCGAACTCCTCCTCGTCAGCCGTCACGGCGCGCATGATGGCCTGCTTGAGGATCGTCATCTCGATGCCGGGCGAGATCTCGATCACGGCGGTCTTCTCACCGACCTCGCGGACGGTCGCGATCACCCCCGCGGTGGTCATCACGCGGGCGCCGGGGCCCAGCTGGGACACCATCTCCTGCTGCGCCTTCTGCTTGCGCTGGGCGGGACGGATCAGGAGCAGCCAGAACGCCAGACCCATGATGACGAGCATCAGGATGGTGGACAGCATCGAGTTGTCAGCGGGCATCTCTCAACAAACCTCTTCGGTGGACGAACGCAGAACACACCGTGTGGCGCCCTGCCAAGCGGACACCTTACCGCCTCAATCTTCCGAGTCGCTGAACAGGTCAGCCCGCGACGCCGGGACGGACAGTCCCAGGTGCCGGTAGGCCCGGGGTGTGGCGACCCGACCGCGGGGCGTCCGCATGAGGAAGCCCTGGCGGATCAGGTAGGGCTCGGCGACCTCCTCGACGGTCTCGGTCTCCTCCCCCACGCTCATCGCCAGCGTGGACAAGCCGACCGGGCCGCCGCCGAAACGGGAGCACACGGCCTCGAGCACGGCGCGGTCGAGGCGGTCGAGCCCGAGCTCGTCGACCTCGTACAGCTCGAGGGCCGCGGCAGCGACCTGCGGGGTGACCCGGCCGGACGCCTTCACCAGCGCGTAGTCGCGCACGCGACGCAGCAGTCGGTTGGCGATGCGGGGCGTGCCGCGACTGCGGGAGGCGATGACCTCGGCCGAGGCGTGGTCGACGCGCACACCGAGCAGCGACGCACTGCGGGTGACGATGCCCACGAGGTCGGTGGCGTCGTAGTAGTCGAGCTGGCCGGTGAAACCGAACCGGTCGCGCAGGGGGCCGGGCAACAGTCCGGCGCGGGTGGTGGCGCCGACGAGGGTGAACCGTGGGATCTCGAGGGGGATCTCGGTCGCGCCGGGGCCCTTGCCGACGATGACGTCGACGCGGAAGTCCTCCATGGCGAGGTAGAGCATCTCCTCCGCCGGGCGGCTCATCCGGTGGATCTCGTCGAGGAAGAACACCTCCCCCTCGGCCAGCCCCGACAGGATCGCGGCCAGGTCGCCGGCGTGCTGGATCGCCGGGCCCGAACTAATGCGCAACGGCGCGTTGAGCTCGTTGGCGATGATCATGGCGAGCGTCGTCTTGCCGAGCCCCGGCGGGCCGGACAGCAGGACGTGGTCGGGCACGGCGCCCCGGTGCTGGGCTGCGGCGAGCACGAGGCCGAGTTGCTCGCTGACGCGGGGCTGGCCCCGGAACTCGGCCAGCGACGGCGGGCGGAGCGCCCCGTCGACGGCCTGGTCGTCGGTGTGCTGGTGCGGGTCGAGCGGATCCTCCGCGAGCTTGGCCATCACTTGGCCAGACTGCGCAGGGCCGCGCGCATGAGCTCACCGATGCCGATCGCCGGGTCCTCGTCCCGCAGGTGGGCCACGCGCTCGACCGCGGCTCCGGCGTCCTTGCCACCCCAGCCGAGCGATTCGAGCCCGGACGCCACCTGCTCGCGCCAGTCACCCACGGGGAACGCTGCGGGCTGGGTGGTCAGCGAGGGGAGGGCGCCGAGGGTGTTCACCTTGTCCTTCAACTCGAGGATCATCTTCTGCGCGCCCTTGGGGCCGATGCCGGGCACCCGGGTGATCGCGGCCACATTGCCCTGGCTGATCGCGACGCGCAGCTCGTCGGGTGGCAGCACCGAGACCACCGCCTGCGCGATCTTGGGCCCGATGCCCGAGGCCCGTTGCACGAGCTCGAAGGCGTCCCGTTCGTCGGCGTCGGAGAAGCCGTACAGGGTGAGCGAGTCCTCGCGCACGACGAGCGACGTGTGCAGCGTGGCGGACTCCCCCACCCGCACCGCGGCCACGGTCGCGGGCGTGCACAGGGCGCGCACCCCGAAGCCGGAGAGGTCGAGCACCACCCACGTGCCGCCGACGGCGGTCACCGTGCCGGTGAGTTGGGCGATCATGCGCTTCTCCCCTTCATGCGAGCCTGCGTTGGGCGGCGCGGGCACGGGCCTGGGCCCGCCCCATCGCCAGGTCTCGGCGCACCTGCGCCTGCTGGATGCGGGCGATGGCCGGCGCCCGCCACAGGTGGCAGACGGCCAGGGCCACGGCGTCCGCCGCGTCGGCCGGCTTGGGCGGGGCGTCGAGCTTGAGGATGCGCATCACCATCTGCCCGACCTGCGCCTTGTCGGCCCGACCGTTGCCGGTGATGGACGCCTTCACCTCGGTCGGCGTGTGCTGGGCCACGTTCAGGCCGGCCCTCGTGCCCACGAGGAGCACCACGCCGGCAGCCTGGGCCGTGCCGATGATCGAACTCACGTCCCGGCGGGCGAAGACCCGCTCGACGGCGATGGCGTCGGGCCGGTACTCGGCCAGGTACTGCACGAGGCTCCGCTCGAGGCCGGCCAGCCGCTGCCCGGTCTCGAGGTCGGCGTCGGTGCGCACCACGTCGGCCAGCAGCAGCGACGGCGTGCGCCCGGGGTCGCCCTCGATGATGCCCACCCCACACCGGGTGAGACCGGGGTCGATCCCGAGCACACGCATGCCACCGCTCCCTGAGCTTGTCGAAGGGTCCGAACGTCTGTTCGGATCCTAGCCTCAGGCGTCGAGGGACTCGAGGATTTCGTCCGGCACGTCCTCATTGCTGTACACGACCTCGACGTCGTCGACGTCCTCGATGGCGTCGAGCAGCTTGAAGAGCTTCTCCGCGGCGTCCTTGCTGTCGAGCGCCTGCTCGAACTGGGGTACGAAGACGAGCTCGGCCGACTCGTAGTCGATCCCGGCGTCCTGCACCGCCTTGCGGACGGCGACCAGGTTGGCGGTGTCGGCGATGACCTTGAAGACGTCGCCCTCCTCCACGATGTCCTCGGGTTCGGCGTCGAGGGTCGCCTCCATGAGGTCGTCCTCGGTCACGACCTTGTCGGTGCCCTTCTTGTCCTCGGCCGGCTGCACCTTCTTGACCTCGACGACACCCTTGCGATCGAAGACGCGCGCGACCGAGCCCATGTCGGCCATGGTGCCGCCGTTGCGGGTGACGGCCACCTTCACGTCGGCCGCCGAGCGGTTGCGGTTGTCGGTCAGGCACTGGATCAGGATCGCGACGCCTGCGGGACCGTACGCCTCGTAGGTGATCTCGTCGTAGGCGACGGAGTCGGTGCCCTCACCGGAGCCACGCTTGACGGCGCGGTCGATGTTGTCGTTCGGAACCGAGTTCTTCTTCGCCTTGGTGATGGCGTCGTACAGGGTCGGGTTCCCGCCGGGGTCACCGCCACCCACGCGCGCCGCGACCTCGATCTTCTTGATCAGGTTCGCGAACAGCTTGCCGCGCTTGGCGTCGATCGCCGCCTTCTTGTGCTTGGTGGTGGCCCACTTGGAATGCCCGCTCATATACGTCCCATCTGCTGCTCGTCCGTCTGCGCGGGGCCGATTGTATCGAGCCCGGGATGGCTCACGTACCAGACCATCGAGTCGACGCCGGCGTAGCCGAGTTCCTGATAGGGCCGGGCGCCCTGCCCGGATTCGGTGTCGATGCCGATGCCGGCGCTGGTCAGTCCCGCGTCCAGGAAGGATTGGCGGCTGCGGGCCAGCAGCAGGTGGTAGATCCCGCGGTTGCGCCAGACCGGGCAGGCGCCGAGATATTCCGTCCAGCCGATCCGTTCGCCACCCAGGCTGGTGTCGGTGTTCAGCACCCAGCCCACCGCCCGGTCGTTCGCCACCGCCACCCACGACCAGTCATCCCGGACGCCGGCACCGCTCAACCCCCAGGCCCAGGCCTCCTCGTCAACGGTGTCGGCCGGGTCACTGGCGTTGGCGTTGTACAGCAGCCGCACCGGCTCTTTCCACTCCGGGCCGAACCGTTCCAGGTGGACGCCGGGCAGCGTCTCCGGGCCGCCGGGGAGCGGCTCCAGCAGGCTGCGCCGCATCGCGTGGTACCACTTCTGCGGACGAAACCCGCAGTCGGACAGGGTTTCGGCGAGGAAGATGTTGCTGCTGGAGATCACCATGGACAGCTCAGGCATCCCGGTGCCGTCGCCGTGGTCGAGGTGCCATTCCAGCGCGCGCTCGAGTTGCCAGCGCAGCAGCGTCTCCTGGATGCCCTCGTCGCGCCAGGCCGGATGGCAACCCCCGTGCAGCCGGAACCGCTGGGGTGGCTCGCCCAGGCCGGGCAGCCGGATCCAGGCGTAGGCGATCAGCGTGCCGCTCGGCTTGCGCAGCACCACGCCGGTCTCGGTTTCCTTGACCATGTCGTCGGCGACCGCCGCTTCGAGCGCCACCAGGTCGTGATGGTGGGTGGCGTCCCCGAAGTGTTCCTCAGCCACGATCAACCCGTCGATCTCGGGAAGATCCTGCCGCGACAACCAGTGCCAGGTGCAGCCGTGGCTCTTTGCCGGTATGGGCATCGTCGCCTCCGTCTTCTCGTTCTCAATCTAGTGCCTCGGCCCGGGGCGGGGCCGAGAGAACCCGCGACGCGTCCGCCGAGAGCTGACCCGATCGGCCGCCGCCGCCGTCTTGCTCAGATCGGACGGCCTTCGGCAGGTCACCGCGGCAGCACCATGGGATCACTGCCCGGCAACGGCCAATGCATCCTCAAGGGTGAAGTTGCCGACGTAGAGCGCAGTTCCGATGATCGCTCCGGTCACCCCGAACGGCACCAGGCCGCGCAGCGCCGCCAGGTCGTCCAATTGGGCGATGCCGCCGGAGGCGATCACCTCGGCGTCGGTGCGTTCGCAGACCCGCCGGAGCAGGTCGAGGTTGGGCCCGGTAAGCATGCCGTCGGAGTTCACGTCGGTGACCACGAAGGCTGCGCAGCCGGCAGCGGAGAGCCGGTCGACCGCCTCGGCCCAGTCGCCGCCCTCGCGCACCCAGCCGCGAGCCGCGAGCCGGGAGCCCTTGACGTCGATGGCGATGCCGATCCGGTCGCCGTGCCGGGCGATGGCGCGCTCGCACCACTCCGGGTTCTCCAGCGCCGCGGTGCCGATGTTGATCCGCCGGCAGCCGGTGGCCAGCGCGCGCTCGAGGCTGGCGTCGTCGCGCAGCCCGCCGGACAGTTCGACGTTGAGGCTCAGCCGGTCGATGATCGAGGCGATCAGCTCGGCGTTCGAACCACGTCCGAAGGCGGCGTCCAGATCGACCAGATGCAGCCATTCGGCGCCGGCGTCCTGCCAGCGCAACGCCGCGGCCAACGGGTCGCCGAAGACCTTCTCCGACCCGGCCACCCCCTGGGTGAGTTGGACGGCCTGGCCGTTCTGGATGTCGACGGCGGGAAACAGGGTGAGTGCGGTCACGAGGCTCGACCCTAGCCGGTGGGGGCCGACCCGATCACCTCGAGCAACACGAGCACCTCGTTGTGCTGTTGGTCGCGAGCGCCGTAGAGCAGGGTGACCCGGGGATGGGTTCGCCAGGCCGCGATCCGGGCGGGCAGTTCGGGGTTGCCGGCGAGTTCGGCGCGATAACGCTGCGCGAACTCGGGGAACCGTTCGGGAACGTGCCCGAACCATCGACGCAGCTCGTCGCTGGGCGCCAACTCCTTGGCCCACTCGTCCAGGTGTGCCCGCTCCTTGCTGACCCCGCGCGGCCAGAGCCGGTCGATCAGCACCCGGTAGCCGTCGTCCGCCTCGGCCGGTTGGTAGACGCGCTTGGCGACGAACTCGGTTCCGGCGTCCGGCGTGTGCGGCTGCGGCATCGGTAACCCTCGTCTCGTCGCCCGGACCTGGTGAGCCCTGGATGCCGCTCACCCTACGCCTCCGGCCAACAGGCGCTGATCATGCGGCGTCTCGACGTTGGGCTTGTCGAAAACCGTTGTCAGAGAGGCCCTCGACAAGCTCGGTCGACGCTAGCCGAGGAAGTCGGCGAGCGCTTGCAGCAGCCGGTCGACCTCGGCGTCGTCGTTGTAGGGGGCGAGCCCGATCCGCAGACCGGCGTCCACACCGAGCGCGCGGGCCGGTTCGTAGGCATAGAAGGTGTCGGCCGGTGCGGCGATGTTGCGCTCGGCCAGGAAGCGGTAGGCGTCCATACTGTCCCGGCCGGCGAAGGCGAGAAACAGCGTGGGCGTTCGTTCCTTCGCCCTGGAATACAGCGTGACCCGCTCACCGAAGGACATCAGCCCGTCCTCGATCCGGCGCCGCAACCGGAGTTCGTGGGTGTCGATCAGCTGGTGTGCGACGACGAGGCGGTCGCGGCGGGAGCCCTCGTCGGGGGCGAGTCCGGCGATGAACTCCACCGCGGCGCTCGCCCCGGCCAGCGTCTCGTACGGCAGGGTGCCGAGTTCGAACCGCTCCGGGACGTCGTTGGTCGACGGCACCAGCTTGTCCGGCTGGATGGTGTCCAGCAGGGCAGGGTCGGCGGCCAGGACGCCGCAGTGCGGGCCGAAGAATTTGTACGGCGAACAAACGAAGAGGTCCGCTCCCAGCCGGAGCGGGTCGACCGAGGAGTGCGCCGCGTAATGCACCCCGTCGACGTAGACCAGGGCGCCGACGTCGTGGGCGCGCTCCGCGATCCGGGCCAGCGGCGGCTTGCTGCCGAGCAGGTTGGACGCCGCGGTGACGGCCACCAGCCGCGTCCGTTCGTTGACGACCTCGTCCAGATCGGCGAGGTCGAGTTCGGACGTCGCGGGGTCGAGCCGCAGCCAGCGCAGCGTCGCGCCGACGCGTTCGGCCGCCTGCACCCAGGGCCGCACGTTGCAGTCGTGATCGAGCTGCGACACCACCACCTCGTCGCCGGGACGCCAGGACTTGGCCAGGGCCCGGGAGAAGTCGTAGGTGAGCTGGGTGGCACTGCGGCCGTGCACGATGCCGTCCGACGGCACGCCGAGCAGGTCGGCATACGCGGACCGGAACTGCCCGACGCAGTCCTCGGCGTTGCGCTCCCCCGCCGTGATCGTCCCCCGGTTGGAGAGTGGCTCGGTGAGAGCGTGGACGATCGCCCCGGCCACGACGGACGGCGTCTGGGTGCCGCCGGGACCGTCGAAGTAGGCGACACCCGAAGCCAGCGAGGGAAACTGAGTGCGCACGGCGGCGACGTCGAAGGCCATGGGTCTCCCGATCGGACGAAGGGCTTGGTCACCCGCAGTGTATTGGTCCTTGCCAGGTATTGGTCCTTGCCGGGTATTGGTCCTTGCCGGGCGAGGGACCGGCAGCAGGGGCACGCCGTCGGCTACCCCCAGTTGACCTCGCGCAGCGGCACGCCGCCCACGGTCGCCGTCGAGTACCTGACCAGTTCGACGCCGGCATCGGCACTCGATTGAGGATGTCTCTGCCGCCGGGGTCGCCGGCGGACCGCCGGAACCCTGTTCCTCGTGCAGTTTGCCCCAGG
>CALMPQ010000025.1 GCA_937872005.1 uncultured Propioniciclava sp. | reverse complement strand
CCGACCAGGCACCCGAGGTGCCGTGCACGAGGACGGCCCAGCCGGTGGCGGTTCCACCGTCCAGGTCATCGACCTGGAAGGCGACCTCCACCGGCTGGGCGAGCTCCTCGAGGATGGACCCCTCGGCCACGCGGAACACGATCGTGTCGCCAATGAGCCCGTAGGTCACCGGCAGCACCTGGATGCCGTCGGCCTGCGAGACCCATGACACCCGCCCCACGGAGGCGTCGCCCAGCAGGCGACGACACTCGTCGGCGTCGATCGTCACGAAGTAGCCAAGTGAATCCACGAATGGGAGCTTACAGTTCCCCGAGCTTCCAGTTGCGCACCTCAGGCATGTCCTCGAGGTGCTCGCGGATGTAGTCCTCGTGGCGGTCGAGCTGGCTCTGGCACCACTTCTTGAGGTCCTCCGCGCCCTTCGGCAGGCTCTTGGCGTTGTTGATCGCGTCCATCACCAGGTGGTAACGGCTGATCTTGTTCTTGACCACCATGTCGAACGGCGTCGTCGTGGTGCCCTGCTCGATGAAGCCGCGCGCCCGGAAGCGGTCCTGGTCGGGACGGCCGTGCATCAGCTGGTGCACGCCGCCCGGGTAGCCGTGGAACGCGAAGATCACGTCGACCTCGTCGGTGAAGAGCTCACGGAAGTAGGTCTCGCTCATGCCGTGCGGGTGGTCCTTCGGACGACGCAGGGACATGAGGTCGATGACGTTGACGACGCGCACCTTCATACCGGGGAGCTTCTTCTTGATGATCTCGGCGGCGGCGACGGTCTCCATGGTGGGGATGTCACCGGCGCAGGCCATCACGATGGTCGGGTCACCCGGGCCGAACTCGTCCTCGTTGCCGGCCCACTCCCAGACGGAGGCGCCCTTCTCGAGGTGGTCGATGGCCTCGTCCATGGTCAGCCACTGGGGCTGGGGCTGCTTGTCCTGCACGATCAGGTTGACGTAGTTCGTGCTGCGGAAGCAGCGGTCGGAGACGGCCAGCAGGCTGTTGGCGTCCGGCGGCAGGTAGGCGCGGCCGATACCGGTGCCCATGTTCAGCAGGAGCTGGAGCATGCCGGGGCCCTGGTGGCTGAAGCCGTTGTGGTCGTTGCGCCACGCGGTCGAGCTGACGAGGATGTTCAGGCTCGGGATCTCAGCGCGCCAGTCGAGCTCGTTGGCCTCCTGCAGCCACTTGCTGTGCTGGATCGTCTGGGACGCCGACACCATCGCGAACGCCTCGTAGGTGGCGAACAGGCCGTGGCGGCCGGTGAGGTTGTAGGCCTCGAGCCAGCCGTGGGTCAGGTGCTCGCTGAGCACCTCCATGACCCGGCCGTTGCGCGAGAGCTTCTCGTCGTCGGCGGTGACCTCCTCCATCCAGGTGCGGTCGGAGACCTCGAAGACGGCACCGATGCGGTTGGAGTTGGCCTCGTCGGGGCAGAAGAGGCGGAAGTTGTCGGGGTTGCGTCGGTACGCCTCGCGCATGAGCTCACCGAGCTTGCGGGTCGACTCGACCTTCTCGGTGGCCCGCTCGACGACCGGGACGGCCATCTCGCGGAAGTCGGGCAGGTCGAGGGGCTTCATCAGCTTGCCGCCGTTGGCGTACGGGGTGCCCGACATCGTCAGTTCCACGTCGTCGGGGTTGGCCGCCAGCACGAGGTCGGTGGGCGACCCGTCGGCGTTGAACAGCTCGTCGATGTTGTAGGAGCGCATCCACTCCTCGAGCTCGGCGAGGTGCTCGGGGTTGTTCTTGACGCCCGACAGCGGGACCTGGTGGCTGCGCCACGTGCCCTCCATCTTCTTGCCCTCGAACTCCTCCGGGCCCGTCCAGCCCTTGGGGGTGCGCAGGATGATCATCGGCCACACGGGGCGCTTGCCGTCCCAGCTGCCGTTGCGCGCGGCCTCCTGGATCGACTTGAT
>CALMPQ010000024.1 GCA_937872005.1 uncultured Propioniciclava sp. | reverse complement strand
CGTCACCTCGGTGTACTCGATCGGCAGGGCGCCGTCGGTGTTGTCGATGGTGAGGCTGACCTCGGCGCGGCCGAGCGGCGCGCGGCCGGAGGTGCCGGCGAAGATGACGTCCTCCATCTTGCCGCCGCGCAGCGTCTTGGCGCCCTGCTCCCCCATCACCCAGCTGAGCGCATCGACGACATTGCTCTTGCCCGACCCGTTGGGGCCGACCACACACGTGATGCCCGGCTCGAAGTTCAGCGTCGTCGCCGACGCGAACGACTTGAAGCCGCGCAGCGTCAGGGACTTGAGATACACACGCCCACCTTACGAACCGCCCGGCCCACCCACCGTGGTGGACGCCGCGTGTCGCCTCCGTACGGCGCGGAACGTCCACAGCTTGTTGGCCACGAAGTTGATCGGCATCACGAGGATGATCTGGATCAGCTGGGCCCAGTACAGGCGCTTGGTCCACCACGCGCCTGCGTCGGTGAAGAACTCATGGCTGAGGTAGAACGGCGAGGTGGGGTTGCGCAACAGGTAGAGGATGAGGAAACCCACCAGTTGTGCGGCGCCACCCACGACCAGGAAGGGCAGGAACTCCTTCCCGAAGGGCGCGCGGCTCCCTTGGTGGCGGAACGTCCAGTAGCGGTTCCAGACGAAGTTGAACAGGTTCGCGACCAGGAACGCGATGCCCGCGTAGACGATGTAGAAGCGCAGCGCCCGGTCGGTGCCCGGGAGGGGGATGAAGGGGTCATAGTCCTCGACACCGAACGCGTGGAACCCGACGTTGTGCGCCACCACGACCGTCAGCATGTTGACGCCGACGCCCATGCCGCCAACGATGGCGAACTTCAGGAGTTCGCGGACACTGTTGCCCCAACGGGCCCACAGTTTGCTGAGGGGGTTCACAAACGCGGGAGCTTACCGGGTCCGGGCCCCCACTTCGTCCCGACTCGCACCCCTCAGATGGCGTCGGGGGCCGCCAGGTCCAGGTCGGCCGGTTTCTCGGGGAGCCACGCACGGGAGGACGTCTCGTAGGTCACGCTGTGGGGATCCGTGGTCTCGGGGCCGGCGGTGCTGGCCTCGATGGTGACCGTGGCAGCACGGGTCTGGGCGGACGCCTCGACCGTGACCCCCGACAGCGCGGGCAGGGTGAAGGACTTCCGGCCCTGGCGCACCTGGTCGAGGAAGGCGGCGGTCAACTCGGCCGCCTGTGAGCGCTGCACCTCCTTGGGCAGGAGGGCGGCGTCCGCGCAGGACGGGGTGCGGACGGGTTGGACGAGGCCGATCGTGTGGGAGCCACCGCCGTCGAGCAGGCCGATGTGCGTGGTGTGCGGCAGCGTCGCCGTGATGACCACGGCATCGGGGTTGGCGGCAGCCAGGTCCTTGCCGCCGTCCAGCACCTCAGCCGCGGCGATCTGCTCGTCACACTCACCGGCGACCAGCAGCGAGGGGACCAGCGGCGTCGCGGCCTTCTCGGTGTGGGTGAGGTTGGGCTCGATCGCCACGACCCGCTTCAACCCGGGGATCTGGTTCGCGAGCGCCGCAGCGACGACGTACCCGCCACCGGAGCTGTGCCCCACCAGGTAGGTCTGGGAGGTGTCGATCCGGCCCTTGAGGTCGGCAGCGAACGGCAACCCCAGGTCCTCCCCCGCCGACAGCCGCTGGGCGATGTCGAGGTGGAGCCTGGCCAGGTTCGTCTGGAGGACGACGGCGTCGGGGGACCCACCCCAGGCCAGCCGCTCCTTGGTGTTGACGTCGGGCACGACGACGGCGAAGCCGCGCTCGGCCAGGGTCCGGGCGAGGTACGCCCAACTGGCCGGGGTGCGGATGTAGTCGGGCCCCTCCGTGATCCCGTCCTCGTTGCTCACGCGCTTGGTGCCGCAGCCCTCCTCCCACGGCGTGGTGAGCACCTCGGAGGTCAGCAGCTTGTCGTGGGCGATGTCCACGCACGACGGGTAGGAGCCGTGGATGAACACCACGGTGGGGTGCGGGCCGGGCGTCGTCGGGACGACGATCATCCCCTGCACGCGGGTGTACAGCGGGCCACCGCCTTCGGCGCCCTCGATCATCCCACCCGGGAACTCGTAGGCGCGGATGATGGCGCCCGGCTGAGCGGCGGAGGTTGCAGCCGGGGGCGCAGGGGCGGGCGCCGCCGCTGATGGTCCGGCGGATGCCGACGGACCCTGGGGAACTCCCGGTCTGGTTGCCCGGCCCGGCGCACCCGCCGAGGGCGGCCAGGACCACCACCACGGCCACGCCCCCCTGCTTGTCGACGCGTCCTGTGCTGCATCGGTGTCTCCCTGCTCGCGCTGTGCCGTCAGCTGGACGCTAGCAGCGCCGCCCTCCCCGAGACGGCCTTTTCTGGAAGGGCGTCACCGGCTCCCTGCATTCACCATTGACAGGCGGGGCACCGGTGCCTGCCCGACCGTAGATATCGGTAGACATCCGAGTAGACTCGGGGCATGAAGACAATCACCGTCGCCCAGCTACGGCAGAACCCAACGGCGATGCTGGGCGAGGTCGAGGCGGGCGAGACCTACCGAGTCACGCGGCACAACCGCGAGATCGCTCGGATCGTCCCCCGCGACCACAGCCTTGAGCTGCTTCCTCCCAAGCGCCCGGAGGGCTCGCGGCTTGCCGAGTTGCCCCGGCATGAACTGCAAACGGCCGCCTCCATCGAGGAACTACTCGCCGACGAACGGGACCGATGACCACCTTCTACCTCGACACCTCCGTCGCGCTGCGGGCGCTGCTCGGCCACTCTCCATCGGCCGCACGATGGATCGACCAGACGACTGCCAACATGAGCCACATGGTTGTCTCGTCACGGGTGCTCAGGACGGAACTGACCCGTGTGCTCCGCCGTGAGGGCCTCCCGGTGACCCGTCGCAACGAGATTCTGGACGTGCTCGCACTGGTCCCGCTGACTGACGGCGTCTTGGCCGCAGCCGAGGCGATTGAGCCACACGTCAAGACGCTCGACGCGATCCACCTCGGTTCCGTGATCGCGGCTGGCCTGGACGCAACCATCGTCAGCCACGACGCGGCCATGATTGCCGCCGCCACGTCGCTGGGGTACCCCACGTTCGATCCCGTCGATGAGTGATCCCACAGCTCGGGCACAGGATCGTTCACCTGTCGATGGCAGCCAGGTCAGCGCGGCGCCGGCTGGCACGTCGGGCACGAGAAGGACGACCGATTCATGAAGTGCTCGCGCCGGATCGGTGTCCCGCACCGCACACACGGCCGACCCGCCTGCCCATAGGCGTTGAGCGACCGGTCGAAGTACCCGGACTTCACGCGCCCATTGACGTTGAGCTGAGCAGTGACGCACCGAAGGCCGCAGTTGGCACCGAGGCTAGACGCTCTGTCATGCCGACGGGCGTGTGGTTACTCAACTGCCCATGGTCGTGACATTAAACGGGCTCTTCGTACTTCCGGTGGGGGTGAGCGA
>CALMPQ010000023.1 GCA_937872005.1 uncultured Propioniciclava sp. | reverse complement strand
GAAGGCCGCCGCCAAGGATGAGGCCGAACTGGTCGCCGACGGCGAAGCCTTCAGCCTCTCGGATTCCGATGATGCCGACGAACCGGAACAACAAGTTGTTTCGGCCGGCGCCACCGCTGACCCGGTCAAGGACTACCTCAAGCAAATCGGTAAGGTAGCGCTGCTCAACGCTGCTCAGGAAGTCGAGCTGGCCAAACGCATCGAAGCGGGCCTGTTCGCTGAGGAACGACTCACCGAGGGCACGGTCGTCGACCGTGACTACGAGGACTATCTGTGGATCAGTGAGGACGGCCACCGCGCCAAGAACCACCTGCTCGAGGCGAACCTTCGCCTGGTTGTGTCACTGGCCAAGCGTTATACCGGACGCGGCATGCTCTTCCTCGACCTGATTCAGGAAGGCAACCTGGGCCTGATCCGTGCGGTCGAGAAGTTCGACTACACCAAGGGCTACAAGTTCTCGACGTACGCGACGTGGTGGATCAAGCAGGCCATCACCCGCGCGATGGCCGACCAGGCCCGCACGATCCGCATCCCCGTGCACATGGTCGAGGTCATCAACAAGCTCGCCCGCGTGCAGCGCCAGATGCTGCAGGACCTGGGCCGCGAGCCAACCCCCGAGGAGCTCGCCAACGAGCTCGACATGACGCCCGAGAAGGTCGTCGAGGTGCAGAAGTACGGCCGCGAGCCGATCTCGCTGCACACGCCGCTGGGGGAGGACGGCGACTCCGAGTTCGGTGACCTGATCGAGGACTCCGAGGCGGTCGTGCCGGCCGAGGCCGTCAACTTCACGCTGCTGCAGGAGCAGCTGCACGACGTGCTCGACACCTTGAGCGAGCGCGAGGCGGGCGTGGTCTCGATGCGGTTCGGCCTGACCGACGGCCAGCCCAAGACCCTCGATGAGATCGGCAAGGTCTACGGCGTCACCCGCGAGCGGATCCGCCAGATCGAGTCCAAGACCATGAGCAAGCTGCGGCACCCGTCGCGCTCGCAAGTGTTGCGCGATTACTTGGATTAGTTGGCCGCCTCGAACGCCGCCAGCAGGCGTTGAGAGAACAGCACGAAGCGCACCTCGTCGATTCCCTCGGCGGGGTGCGCTCGCGTTGCGGCCAGCGCGATGCGGGCGACTTCGTCGGCGTCCCAGCCGTAGACCCCGGCGCTGACCGCGGGGAAGCTCACCGTGCGCGCCCCCAGTTCGGTCGCGACGTCGAGTGCGCGCGTGAAGCAGGACGCCAACAGCTGCGGGTCGGTCTCGCCCGCGTGCCGGTTCGGCCCGACGGTGTGGATCACCCAGCGGGACGGGAGGTCGAACGCCGGGGTGGCCACGGCGTCCCCGACCGGGAGGCCGTCGGGCAGGGTGGTGCGGCGCAGTTCGCGACAGGCGGCCAACAACTCGGGGCCGGCCGCGCGGTGGGTCGCTCCGTCGGCGCCGCCCCCGCCCAGCAGCGATGAGTTGGCCGCGTTGACGATGGCGTCGGTGGTCTCGGTGGTGATGTCTCCCTGCAGGCACGTGATCCGCATGCCCCATGGTCGCAGGTAGGGTCGGGGCACCATGAGCAGAGTTCCCGTTTCCGTCCTGGACCTGGCGACCGTGCGGTCGGGCTGGTCCACCGCCGACGCCCTCGCCGCCACCATCGAGTACGCCCGGGCCGCCGACCGGTTGGGCGCGGAGCGGTTCTGGATCGCCGAGCACCACAACATGCCGTCGGTGGCCGCAACGACGCCGCCCGTGCTGATCGCGGCTGTCGCGGCGCGCACGGAGCGCATCCGGGTCGGGTCGGGCGGCGTGATGCTGCCCAACCACTCGCCCTACGTGGTCGCCGAGCAGTTCGCGGCGCTGGAGGCGTTGTACCCCGACCGGATCGACCTGGGGCTCGGGCGGGCGCCGGGTGCCGACCAGGTCACCGCGTGGGCGCTGCGCCGCTCGCAGGAGGGCCTGGGGCACGAGGACTTCGTCGAGCACGTGCAGTTGCTGCAGGCGTGGTTGGGTCCGCAGGGCGTCCGGGTCGGGATGGGGACGACGCTGACGGCCACGCCCGCGGCGTCCAGCTACCCGGAGCTGTGGCTGCTGGGCTCCTCGGACTACTCGGCGCGGTTGGCGGCCAAGCTGGGGATCCGTTACGCGTATGCGGGGCACTTCGGCTCGCTCGACCCGGCAGCGGTGTTCGCCCTCTACCGGGACGGCTTCGAGCCGAGCGCGACGCTGCGCGAGCCGCACGCGATGCTGTGCACCTCGGCGCTGGTGGGGCCGAGCGAAGCGGAGGCCCAGTACTTGGCGGGGCCGTCGACGATCAACTGGATCAACATCCGCCGCGACACGCGCGAGGCCTTGCCGTCGCCAGAGGAGTCCGCGCGTCGGTTGGACGCGATGGGCGGGGTTGACTTCGCGGGCACCAAGGTGGTTGGCACCGCGGATCAGGTGCGCTCGCGCCTGGACGACATGGTCGCCGACTGCCAGGTGCAGGAGTTGATGGTGCTGACCACGGCGTTCGACGTGCAGACCCGCATCGACACGCTGGCTGTTCTCGTGTGAAACGCAACACGAGGGC
>CALMPQ010000022.1 GCA_937872005.1 uncultured Propioniciclava sp. | reverse complement strand
TCTTCACGTCGGGGCTGATGCGGCCCTCGAAGTTGCGGTTGCCCGAGAGCACGGCGGTGACGGCCAGGTCGTTCTCGTTGACGGCCTTGCTCACCTCGGGGATCAGCGGGCCGGTGTTGCCGATGCAGGTGACGCACCCGTAGCCGACGGTGTTGAAGCCGAGGGCGTCCAGGTACTGCTGCAGGCCGGACTTCTCGTAGTAGTCGGTGACGACCTGCGAGCCCGGGGCCACCGTGGTCTTGACCCACGGCTTGGGGCGCAGGCCCTTCTCGAAGGCCTTCTTGGCGACCAGCGCGGCACCCAGCATGACCGACGGGTTCGACGTGTTGGTGCACGAGGTGATCGACGCCACCGTGACGGCACCGTTCTTCAGCTCGAAGCTGCGACCATCGGCCAGCGTGACCGGGATCGACGCGCCCGGGTTGCTCGAGTAGGTCGGCAGGTTGTCGGCGAAGTTCTCCTTCGACTTCGACAACTCGATGCGGTCCTGCGGGCGCTTCGGGCCGGCGATCGACGGGACGACCGTCGACAGGTCGAGCTCCATGTACTCGGAGTAGCGGGGCTCGCGGTCGTCGTCGTGCCACAGGCCCTGGGCCTTGGAGTACTCCTCGACCAGGGCGATCTGCTCCTCGGAGCGGCCGGTCATGCGCAGGTAGTCGGTGGTCTTGGAGTCGATCGGGAACACCGCGATCGTGGACCCGAACTCAGGCGACATGTTCGCGATGGTGGCGCGGTTGGCCAGCGGCACCTGCGAGACGCCGGGGCCGTAGAACTCGACGAACTTGCCGACCACGCCATGCTTGCGCAGCATGTCGGTGATCGTGAGCACCAGGTCGGTGGCGGTGACGCCCTCGTTGAGCTTGCCCGAGAGCTTGAAGCCGACGACGCGCGGGATGAGCATCGAGATGGGCTGGCCCAGCATGGCCGCCTCGGCCTCGATGCCGCCCACGCCCCAGCCGACGACGCCCAGGCCGTTGACCATCGTCGTGTGCGAGTCGGTGCCGACACAGGTGTCGGGGTAGGCCTGCAGCACGCCGTCGACCTCGCGCGGGAAGATGACGCGGGCGAGGTTCTCGATGTTGACCTGGTGCACGATGCCGGTGCCCGGGGGGACGACCTTGAACTCGTCGAAGGCGCCCTGCGCCCAGCGGAGCAGCTTGTAGCGCTCGTTGTTGCGCTGGTACTCCACGTCCACGTTCAGCTGGAGCGCGTCGGCGGTGCCGAAGTACTCGGCGATGACGGAGTGGTCGATGACCATCTCGGCCGGCGCGAGCGGGTTGATCTTGTCGGGGTCACCGCCGAGGTCGGCGACGGCCTGGCGCATGGTGGCGAGGTCGACCACGCAGGCGACACCGGTGAAGTCCTGCATGATCACGCGCGCCGGCGTGAACTGGATCTCCTCGGTGGGCTCGGAGTCGGCGACCCACGCACCCAGGGCGCGGATGTGGTCGGCGGTGATGTTGGCGCCGTCCTCGGTGCGCAGGAGGTTCTCCAGCAGCACCTTGAGGCTGAAGGGCAGGGACTCCGACCCCTCGACGGCGTCGACACGGAAGATCTCGTAGTCCTTGCCACCCGACTGCAGGGTGGCCTTGGCCCCGAAGCTGTTGACGCTCATGCGTACGTTCTCCTGTTCGACACTGTCCAGCAGATTATCTCGACATCGAGATACTAGCACCCCTAGCAAGCGCTGTCTGGGTTTACGAGCCCGAGCCTACGCCCCCATGCGCGACTCACGCGCGCGGTGACGGCCTTCGGCGTACTGCTCGCGGAGTTCGTCGGCGGTCATCATCAGGTCCACCAGACCGCAGTGCTGCGGGCCGTCCGCTCCCGGGAAGCAGAGCGAACACTTGTCGTCCGGGCGCAAGGGGCACCGGGCATCGACGTGGGCCATGTAGTCCTCCTTTCAACCATCTTACGTCGCCCGCCCCGGCCCCGCCCCTTCGTGACCGCCGGTTGCACTCCTACACTGGGCCCCATGGACCTCACCGTCTCCGTCGTCACTCGCGGCCCTGCTCCCGCGCCGGGCACGCCGCTGCGCGTCGAGGTGCGCGACACCACGACGCAGGACGCCGCGGCCGTTGTCCTCGCCCGCGTCGACACCACCACCGAGGACCCGGACGTGGCCGTTCCCGGCGCCCCCGCCGGCCTGCTCGCCACCGTCCAGGTCGAGGTGCCGGACGCCCCGGCCACCCCCGCCGCCGACCTCACGGTCTTCGCCCATGTCTCCACGAACGGCGGTGAAGAGGTCACCGCGGGTGACCTCCTCACCGTCCAGTCCTCCCCTGCGACCGCGGACACGGCCGAACTCCAGGTCGAGGTCGTCCGGATCGGGTAGGCCACCGGCCGCGCGGCGAGCGGGTCGGCGAGCCATCCCGCCACCGCGTCCGTGACGGGGTGCCCGCCGCCGTGCTCGACGAACAGGAACTCGCCGGCCGGGTTCACCTCGAGGAACACGTACTCGCCCTCGGGTGTGAGCCGGAAGTCCGCTCCGCCGTAGACGAGGCCGAGGTGGTCCATCAGCCGCCGCAGGCCGGCCGCGACGTCGTCGGGGATCCCCACCGCCCGCGAGCCGGCCGACCGCATCCGCAACCGGAAGTCGACGTCACCGCGGGCGTCCCCGTCGATGGCGAGGGCGAACATCTTCTCTCCCACCACGGTGACCCGGATGTCGGCCACGCCGGGCACCAGCTCCTGGAAGATGACCGGGGCGAGGCTGAGCCGGTCGAGCTGGCCCAGGTCGTCTCCGCTGAGCACGCGGGTCTCCCGCCACACCTGGTGGGTGGCCGCGAAGATCTTGTAGACCACCCGGCCGAGGCCGTGGCGGGCCACGAACGCGCGGGCCTCGTCGGCGTCCGAGGTCATGCAAGTCTCGGGCACCCGCAATCCCATGGCCGGCGCCACCGCCAACTGGAACGCCTTGTGGGAGGCGATCTGGTCGGCGACGACCGGGTTCATCCAGGGGCAGCCCAGCAGCGTCCAGGCGCCGTGGATGGCCTCGTGCCACTCACCGTGGCAGAAGCCGCGGGCGTCCGGGTCGCCGACCGCGTCGAGGTCGACCCACTGGGGGCGCCGCCACCAGACCGAGCGGGCATCCGTGAGGTCGACCGCGCCCTGCTCGGGGTGGCGGATCCGCACCCGCGGCCCGTCGGGTCCGTGGGCGATGGTGAGCGTCTGCCGCGCCGGCAGGTCCGCCAGGTCCAGCAGGACCGTCGGCACTCCCCAGCGCGCCAGCCGTTCCAGGACGGTGGTCGCGTGCAGGTCGTCGGCGTGGGAGAGGACCACCACCGGTCCCCTTCCCTCGCCCGGCGACGTCACAGCTGCCCCGCGCCCGTGGCCTGGTCATGGGCCGCCGCCAGGGTCGCGACGACCTCCTCCAGGGCGGCCACCCGCTCCTCGAGCGGGTCGACGAACCCGCCCGCAGCGGCGTCGGCCGCACCCGTGGCGTCCGCCCCGGCACACCCGCAGGGTGAGGACTG
>CALMPQ010000021.1 GCA_937872005.1 uncultured Propioniciclava sp. | reverse complement strand
CGCACGCTGCGGGGCGGCGCGTTCCCCGTCCCTGCAGGAGTAGTCTCGGCCGTCATGAGTGGCATCGACGCGCCGATCGGCATCTTCGACTCCGGGTTCGGGGGGCTGACGGTCGCGCGCGCGGTGACCGACCAGTTGCCGAACGAGGACATCATCTACCTGGGCGACACCGCCCGGGCGCCGTACGGCCCCAAGTCGATCCCCGAGGTGCGGGAGTACGCCCTCGAGTGCCTCGACCACCTGGTTGGCCTGGGCGTCAAGGCCTTGGTCATCGCCTGCAACTCGGCGTCGTCGGCGGTGCTGCGTGACGCCCGCGAGCGCTACGACGTGCCCGTCATCGACGTGATCCTGCCGGCGGCCAAGCGAGCTGTGCGGGCCACCCGCAACGGACGTGTCGGCGTCATCTGCACCGTCGCCACCGCCAACGCCTTGAGCTACGACGACGCCCTGACCGCGGTGCCCGACGTTGCCTTGACGACGGCGCCGTGCCCGAAGTTCGTCGACTACGTCGAGCGGGGCATCACGGGTGGGTCGGAGCTGCTCGACGTCGCCCGGCAGTACCTCGCGCCGTTGCAGTTCGCCGATGTGGACACCCTGATCCTGGGCTGCACGCACTACCCGCTGCTGGCCGGCGTGATCAGTTACGTGCTCGGCGACACGGTCTCGCTCGTCTCCAGTGCCGACGAGTGCGCCCGCGAGACCTACCAGACCCTGACCGACCTCGACCTCGTGCACGACGAGCCGCGCAAGGCGTCCCGGCAGTTCTTGACCACGGGGGACCCGGCCCAGTTCGAGGGCATCGGGTCGCGCCTGATGGGCGGCGACTTCGTGGGCGGCGTCCGGCAGGTGTTCACCATCGCGCGCTGAGGGCGAACCTCCGGCAACTCCCGGCGGGGTGCTGCAATCCCTGAGATCGTGGGGGCAGATTCCCGATGCGAAGGAGCACACATGGTCGACCTGACCGCCCAGCCCTACAACCTGGACGCCGACGCGATCGCCTGGGTGGAGGACACCCTCGCCGGCATGACCGACGAGGAGAAGATCGGCCAGCTGTTCGTCAACATGGGCAGCTCGCGCGACGAGGCCTACCTGACCGAGATGGTGGAGAAGTACCACATCGCCGCGGTCCGATACCAGCCCGGCCCCGCCGCGGAGATCTGGGAGCAGAACAACATCCTGCAGACGAAGTCGAAGGTCCCGATGCTGATCGCGGCCAACACCGAGGCCGGCGGCAACGGCGCGGCCCCCGACGGCACCTACGTCGGCTGGGAGATCAAGATCGCCGCCACCGGCGACAAGAAGTACGCCTACGAGCTGGGCCGCATCTCGGGCATCGAGGCCGCCGCCATCGGCTGCAACTGGAGCTTCGCCCCGATCGTCGACCTGTACCGCAACTGGCGCAACCCGATCGTCAGCGTACGCACGTGGTCGGCCGACCCCGACCAGACTCTCGAGCTGAGCCTCGAGTACATGCGCGGCATCATGGAGTCCAACATCATGCCAGCCGCCAAGCACTGGCCCGGCGACGGCATCGACGAGCGCGACCAGCACCTGAGCTCGGCGCCGAACTGGTACTCCACCGAGGAGTGGGACGCCACCTTCGGCAAGGTCTACCAAGGCCTCATCGACGCGGGCCTGCCGAGCATCATGGCCGGTCACATCGCCCTGCCGAGCTACCAGAAGGAGCTCGACCCGGGCAGCAACGAGTTCACCCCGGCGACGCTGAGCAAGGCCATCACGACCACGCTGCTGCGCGAGAAGATGGGCTTCAACGGCGTCGTCGTGACCGACGCCTCGCACATGGTCGGCATGACGGCGTTCGCCAAGCGCCGCGACATCCTGCCCATGGCGATCATGGCCGGCTGCGACCTGTTCCTGTTCTTCAACGACCCCGACGAGGACACGGCCTGGATGATGGAGGCCCTCAACGACGGCCGCCTCACCCGCGAGCGCCTCGACGAGGCCATCACCCGCACGCTCGGCCTCAAGGCCCGCATCGGCCTGCACAAGATCGCGAACAAGGCCGACATCCTGCCGCCCAAGGACGAGGCGATGGCACGCATCGCCCTGCCCGAGCACCAGGCGATCGCCGCCGAGGTGTCCGACAAGGCCGTCACCTTGGTCAAGGACACCGACGACGGCGTCCTGCCGCTCAGCCCCGAGAAGTTCAAGCGGGTGCTGGTCGTGCCGATCAAGGGCCCCAAGAACCCGATGGCCCACGGTGCGGGCGGCGACGGCGCGAAGAAGATCGCCGACCAACTGCGTGAGCGCGGTTACGAGGTCGAGCTGTACGAGTCGCTCACCGACAGGCTCGAGGGCCTGTCGGCCGAGGAGGCCGCCAAGATCGTCATCGGCGCCTACGCGGGCAAGGCGCCCATCTCGGCGATGACCGACAAGTACGACATGGTCGTCTCGGTCGCCGAGGTCAACGGCCTCATGCAGCCGACCGAGCGCGTCTACTGGCCCGCGTCGAAGGGTACGCCCGACATCCCGTGGTACGTCCACGAGCTGCCGGTCGTGTTCATCTCCCTGGCCTGCCCGTACCACCTGGCCGACGTGCCGCAGGTGAAGACCTTCGTCAACGCCTACGACAGCCGCGACCACACCGTCGCTGCCGTCGTCGACAAGCTCGAGGGCAAGAGCGAGTTCACCGGCGTCCCGTCGACCGACGTTTTCTGCGGGTTGGCCGACACCCACATGTGAGTGCTGAGACGCTCCCGATCTGATGCGCCTGGTGCATCAGGTCGGGAGCGGCTGCGTTCAGTCCCGGCGCCGGCTGCGGCCGACCGCGGCCAACAGGATCGCGGCGATCGCGATGGCCAGCAGCGTCCCGGCCGCCCATAGCACGGCGGTCGGCACGGCCGCCGGCCCTGGTGGCGTCGGCATGTTCGTTGGGGCCGATGTCGGCGTCCGCGAAGCAGTGCGCGTGGCGGAGCGCATCCGCCATGCCAGGGCCATGGGGGCGGATGTCATCGTCACCCTC
>CALMPQ010000020.1 GCA_937872005.1 uncultured Propioniciclava sp. | reverse complement strand
TCCCCCCGGTGAGCGGCCCGATCGAGGAGTCGTTGGTGAGCAGCACCCGCCGATCGACCAGCCCGGGGAACGCGTCGAGCGCAGCCGCCCACCCCCCGAAGTCCTGGCGGGCATTGGCGCGCGACACGACCGCGACCCCATCCGGCAGGTCAGGCGGCGGCGCCACCGGACGCCCCCGGTCGCGGGCGCTGACCACCAGGGTCGGGTAGCCGGCCCCCGCCAACGCGCCGGCCATGCGCAGGGCCCAGGGTCGCACCTCGTCGGAGGTGGCGAACTCGGCCAGCACCGCGACGCGGTCCCCGGAAACGACCCCCTCGACATCGCCCGCGACCCGCGTGAGCCCGGCCGCCGACGACCGGCGGCGCGCCGAGTCGAACGCGGCGTTGACGGTCTCCCCGCCCAGCCAGCGCAGCGACCGGACGCCCTGCAGCGCCTTCGCCGCCCACGGGCCGAGGTGCTGGTGCCCCAACAGCCGCTTCCCCGCGCGCCGCAGGTCCTGGGCCCGTTCCGAGCGACGCGTCGACTCGTCCCGTGCGCGGGAGTACGCCAGGTCGATCACGAACCGCTCCTCCACGATGGACGGGTCGACCCGGCGTCCACGCGGTGGGTCGAACTCCGCCGGCTCGTGGTCGACGTCGATCCACATCGGGCGGTCCGTGACGGTGACCAGACGAGCGTGAGGGAGGGCGTCCACGACGGTGGGGATCGGGCCCTCGGCGGGCCGGGGGGCGACGAGTGCCCGCACCGGAGCATCGGCGGAGTGCTTGGCGAACACCCCGCCTGTGCGGTCGATCGTCAGCCCATCGGGGAACTCGACCCGCACCGGCGCCTCCCCGTGGTGGTCGGCCACCCCGGCCACCGCCGCCAGGCAGTCACGGGCCAGCGCGTCGTCACACGCGACCAGGGTGGTGGCCACCCGAGGCGCAGCGGTGGAGCGAGCCACGGCGTCCGCGACCGAGACCGCGTCGAACGCCTGACGCCACAAGGGCGTGAAGACACCCTCGGCGATGCGTTCCACCTCGGCGACGAGGTCGGGGTCGGCGCGGTCGTCGAGCCACACCAACCACGTGTGCTCGATGGTCTGGGCACGCACCGACGGCAGGCAGGCGTCCAGGAAGAAGCCGAGCAGGTACCAGACGCGGTCGGCGTCCAGGGCCGGGTCGCCGGGGCGTGCGGGCGCGCTGACGTTGGTCACCACGACGTGGTCGAGGGGTGCGGCCATGGCCCCGAGCGTAACGCCACCCGTGCTGCCATGATGGGCCCATGCGTGCCCTTGCGAAGATGGAAGCCGGCCCGGGGCTGGAACTGGTCGATCGCCCCGAACCCACGTGCGGTGACTGGGACGTCAAGATCCGCGTCCTGCGCGCGGGCCTGTGCGGCACCGACCTGCACCTCCAGCAGTGGGACGACTGGGCGGCGTCCATGGTGAACGCTCCCCAGACGATCGGGCACGAGTTCTACGGCGAGATCGTCGAGGTGGGCCGCGACGTCCAGGAACTGCAGCCCGGCGACAAGGTCAGCGGCGAGGGCCACATCGTGTGCGGCTACTGCCGCAACTGTCGGGCCGGACGTCGCCACCAGTGCATCCGCACCATCGGCCTGGGCGTCAACACCGACGGCGCGTTCGCGGACTACGTCGTGTTGCCGGTCGAGAACGTCTGGAGGCACCCCGACTGGGTCGACCCCGACCTCGGCGCGATCTTCGACCCGCTCGGCAACGCCACGCACACCGCACTGCAGTGGCCCATGGTGGGCGAGGACGTCCTGGTCACCGGCGCCGGACCCATCGGCGTGATGGCGGCCGCGATCGCCCGGCACGCGGGCGCGCGCAACATCGTGGTCACCGACCTGTCCGACTTCCGGCTCTCCCTTGCCGCCGGTGCGGGCGCCGACCTCGTCGTGAACTCGGGCACGACCCGCCTGCGCGACGTGCAGCTCGGCCTGGGCATGAAGGAGGGCTTCGACATCGGCCTCGAGATGTCGGGCGCCCCCGCCGCGGTTGCCGAGATGATCGACAACATGAACCACGGGGGCAAGATCGCGATGCTGGGCCTGCCCGCTTCCGACTACGCCATCAACTGGGGCAAGGTCATCACCCACATGCTCACCCTCAAGGGCATCTACGGCCGCGAGATGTTCGAGACCTGGTACCTGATGACGTCGATGCTCTCCACGTCGGAGCGCCTCAAGGACGCCGTCCGCTCGGTCATCACCCACCGGTTCCCCGCCGAGGAGTGGGAGGAGGCCTTCGCCACCGCCCGGGCCGGGCAGTGCGGCAAGGTCATCCTCGACTGGAGCTGAGACGATGGTGGACGGCAGGGAGGGGACGAGATGACCGTCACGAGGCGCAGCATGATCGGCGCGGGCATGATCGGGTTGGCGGCAGCCCTGGGCGCGTGCACGCCCCAGCAGCAGACCCCGGCTCCCGGGCCGGCCCCCAGCCCCGACCCGACCACGCCGCCGGCACCCGGCCCGGCCCTCAGCGCGACGCCCAGCCCCACCCCGGCCGCGAGTACCGACCCGCTGCCCGCGGGCATCGTCAACGCACTGGTGTTCGGCACCGACTCCCGCGACCCGCAGTCGCTCACCGGCAACGCCGACGCCATCCTCGTGGCGCAACTCTCGGCCGACCGGTCGAAGCTGACCTTGGTCTCCATCGCCAGGGACTCCCACGTCCCGTTCGCCGGTGGCGGGCAGGGCAAGATCAACGCGTCCTTCTCCGGTGGTGGCACCGAGCGGTTGCGGGACACGGTCAGCCACCTGCTCGGCGGGCTGCCGATCCACATGGTGGCCCAGGCGAACTTCAACAACTTCATCGCGATCACCCGCTGGCTCGGTGGCATCCGCGTCGTGAACAAGCACACGACCCGCACGCGTGTGATCTCGACGGGCCGGGTCGTGGACTTCCCGCAGGGCGACCTCCTCCTGGAGAACACCGACGGACTCATCTATGCCCGCGAGCGCAAGACCATGCCCCTGGGTGACCTCGACCGCGCCCAGCGCCACCGCGCGGTGGTGCTCGGCATGGTGCGCGGGCTGCAGGCGATCGCCCGCGAAAGGCCAGACGAATTCGACGTGATGGCCGGCAACCTCATCGGCAACGTCAAGGTCACCGACTTCGACCCGGCACTCGTGACCGACCTCGCCGGCCCGCTGCTGGCGATCGACCTCCAGAAGGTGACCTCCCTGATGGTCCCCATCTCCCGGTTCGGCATGGTCAACAAGGCCTCGGTCTGCATCGTCAACGAGCCGCGCACCCGGGAGCTGGCCGAGGCGCTCAAGGCCGGGGACGCCGACGCCTACGTCGCGAAGTACACCGAGGACTACGCGCTCACCGGGTAGGCGTTGCCGTCGGCGACGCCACCGCTACCGGGGACGCGGACCGGTCCAGCCGCACGGCCAGCACGCTGCCGGCGTTGACCTGGGTCGGCACCTGGGTGGCCGCTGACCACGGGACCAGGGAGGTCCCGTTGCGCACGTCGAGCGTGTCGGCCCACAGGACCGACGCGCGGGTCGGCGTCCAGCCGTCGGGCAGCGTGAGGGTGAGGGGGGATGCCCCGACCGAGGACGGGTCGTTCATGTTGACCACCACGAGGTCGGTGCCGGCGTCGTCCTCGATGGCGTACGCGCGCACCCGCTCGTCGCCCGAAACCCGCACGGCGCGGAACGTGCCCTCGCGCAGACGCGCCAACTGCAGCAGGGCGAGGTAGTTCGACTGGCCCATGAGTTCGGGGGAACGGCTGCCGAGGGAGCCCGTGTCGCACAGGGGGCTCATGGGGGCACCGCCGCGGCAGGCATCGATCATCCCGTGGTGGTTCAGCCGTCGCACACCCAGCGCGGCGGCATGCAGGGTGAAGTCAGCCGTCCACAGGGCCTGGGCGTGGGTGCGCGAGGTCTCGTTGGTGCCGGCGCACGACGTGGGACCGGCCTCCTCCATCCACAGCGGGAGGTCGTAGCGGGCGGCGGTCTGCAGGCCCATGCCCAGGATGAAGCTGGCGCGCTCGTGCAGCCAGGGCGACACCAGGTTCGCGACGGTCGGCGCGGCGTTGGGTTCGGCCGACCCGTCGCACGACCACAGCGGGTACCAGTGCTGCGACATGGCCACGGTGTGGGGCAGGCGCGCATCCCCGAACGCGCGCCACCACGGTGCGTCGAACGTGCCGGGCCCCACGACGCCGAGCCCCGGCACCTGGGCGTGGATGGCCTCGACGTAGGGCCGCACCTCGGCGACGTACTGGGCGGGGGAGTAGCCGTCGGGTCGCATCCGGTACTGGGGTTGGGAGGCGAGGGCGAAGCCGTTGGGTTCGTTCCCGACCGACACCGCGACGAGGCTGTCACCGAGGGCCGCCCGGGCGTGGGAGACCAGGTCCGCCGCCCGTGCCGGGTCGTCGTGGCCCAGGCCCACCACCAGGGTGACGGTCGCCCGCGTGCGGGCGACGAACGCGCCGAGGCGCGTGAGGTCGGCCGGCGTGAGCGTGACCTCCGCCCAATCCGGTGCCGGCTCGCCCGACGAGGTCCACCAGACCCGGCGATCCACCGAGTTGCCGCCGAACCGCAGGGAGGGCCGGTCGAGCGCCCCCACCAGCTCGTCG
>CALMPQ010000019.1 GCA_937872005.1 uncultured Propioniciclava sp. | reverse complement strand
GAGCACAACGCCCTGCGCGGCCACGAGATCGCGATGATCTACCAGGACGCCCTGAGCTCCCTCAACCCGTCGATGCTGATCAGCGCCCAGTTCAAGCAGCTGACCAGCCGCGGCGGCCAGCGCTCGGCCACCGAGCTGCTGGAGCTCGTCGGCCTCGACCCCGACCGCACGCTGAAGTCCTACCCGCACGAGCTCTCGGGCGGCCAGCGCCAGCGCGTGCTCATCGCGATGGCCCTGACCCGCAACCCGAAGCTGGTCATCGCCGACGAGCCGACCACGGCCCTCGACGTCACGGTGCAGAAGCAGGTCGTCGACCTGCTCAACGAACTGCGCACCAAGCTGGGCTTCGCGATGGTGTTCGTCTCCCACGACCTGGCGCTCGTCGCGAGCGTCGCGCACCGCATCACCGTCATGTACGCCGGCCAGGTCGTCGAGACCGGCCCGACGCTGGAGCTGCTCACCGATCCCCGCCACGAGTACACCCGCGGCCTGCTCGGCGCGGTGCTCTCGATCGAGTCCGGCTCCGGACGCCTGCACCAGGTGCCCGGCGTGGTGCCCAGCCCGCGCGAGTTCGTGGCCGGCGACCGGTTCGCGCCGCGCTCGTCGCACCCGACGGTCGGCCTGGACGTCCGGCCCGAGATGGCGACCGTCCCCGGCACCCAGCACCACTACGCCGCCCACCCCGACTCCGCCTACGAGGAGGCCACGCGATGACCGAGTCCGCACCGCTCTCGGGCACGGGGATGCCCGCCGAGGGCGTCCACCAGCCCGGCGAGGAGCTCGCTCCCCCGAGCCCCGCCGTCGAATCGGACGCCGACGCCCGCGCCACGACCCCCATCGCCGGCGCGCCGACGCTGGAGCTGAAGGGCGTCCACGTCATCCACAAGACTCGGACGGGCGGGCTGTTCAAGCCCGGCACCGTGCACGCGGTCAACGACGTCGACTTCCAGGTGTCCCGCGGGGAGACCGTCGGCATCGTCGGTGAGTCCGGCTCGGGCAAGTCGACGCTGGCCCGCGTGCTGGTCGGCCTGCAGGCCCCCACGCGCGGTGACGTTTTCTTCCACGGTCGCCCGCTGGGCTACGACGCGGCGTCCCGCCGGAAGCTGGGCCGCGCCGTCTCGGTGGTGTTCCAGGACCCGGCCACGGCGCTCAACCCCCGCATGATCGTGCGCGAGCAGCTCATCGACCCGCTCAAGGTGCACGGCATCGGCACCGAGGACGAGCGCGAGGAGCGCGTCCGCCGCCTCATCGGCCTCGTCGGCCTGCCCGTGTCGGCGCTCGACGTCCTGCCCCGGCAGATCTCCGGCGGCCAGCGGCAGCGCGTCGCCATCGCCCGCGCCTTGGCCCTCGAGCCCGACATCATCGTCGCCGACGAGCCGACCTCGGCCCTCGACGTCTCGGTCCGCGCGCAGGTGCTCAACCTGCTCACCGACCTCAAGGACGAGCTGGGCCTCGGCATGGTGTTCATCAGCCACGACATCTCGACGGTCCGCTACGTCTCGGACCGCATGGCCGTGATGTTCGGCGGCCGGATCGTGGAGACCGGCCCCGCCGAACAGCTCTTCAACCACCCATCCCACGACTACACCCGCACGCTGCTGGGTGCCGTTCCGTCCCTACTGTGAGGCCTGACATGTCCCTGTTGAGCGGCATCATCCCGCCCGTCCTGACCCCCTTCCACGCCGACGGCACCCTCGACCTGGAGAGCCTCGACTCCCTCGTCGAGCACCTCATCGGTGGCGGCGTCCACGGCCTGTTCGTGCTGGGCAGCTCGGGCCAGGTCGCGTACCTGACCGACGCCGAGCGCGACACTGTCGTGGCCCGCGTCATCGCCACGACCGCCGGCCGCGTGCCCGTCGTCGTCGGGACGCCCGACCTCACCGCCCGCCGCATCCTCGACCACGCACGCCGCGCCCAGGCGCAGGGGGCTGCCGCCGTCGTCGTCACCGCGCCCCTGTACGCGCTGAACAACGACGCGGAGATCGCCGACCACTTCCGGATCATCGCCGGCGGCCTCGACATCCCGGTCATCGCCTACGACGTGCCCGTCCGCGGCCCGGCCAAGCTCGGCCGCGACATGCTCGTCCAACTCGGGCGCGAGGGCGTCATCGCCGGGGTCAAGGACTCCTCCGGCAACGACGTCGCCTTCCGCCGCCTCGTGGACGCCAACCGTGCGGCCGGCTCCCCCCTGTCGGTCTCGACCGGGCACGAGGTCGTCGTCGACGGCATGTTCCTGCTCGGCGCCGAGGGCGCAGTGCCGGGGCTGGCCAACGTCGACCCGGCCGGCTACGTCCGCCTGTACGACGCCGCCCAGCGCGGCGACTGGGACGCCGCCCGCACCGAGCAGGACCGGATCAACCGGCTCTTCGAGATCGCCTTCGTGCCCCAGGGCCGCTCCGGCGACGCCGGCGGCATCGGCGCCTTCAAGGTCGCCTGCGCCGCGCTCGGCGTGATCGCGTCGGCCACCATGCCCGCGCCGATCGAGGCCCTGTCGGCCGAGGAGGTCACCGGCATCGAGGCCATCGTGCGCGAGGTCGGCCTGCTCTGATGGCTGCGCGCGACTTGGCCCTCACGGCCGACCTGGGCGGCACGAAGATCGCTGCGGCCACGGTCGATGCGACCGGCACCCTGGTGACGGAGAAGGCCAAGGTGCCCACCCCGGCCCACGCGGGTGGGGCGGCCGTGCTGGACGCACTCGCCTCGGCGCTGGCGGAGCAGTATGCGCTGGTGTCCCCGGCGCGCATCACCGGCATCGGGATCGGCACGGCGGGCGGGGTCGACACCGCGACCGGCACGATCGTGTCGTCGTCGGACACCTTCTCGGGCTGGCTCGGCACCGACGTCGTCGCCGGGCTGCGCGCCCGGCTGCCGTGGGCGTCCGAGCTGCCCATCCACGTCCAGAACGACGTGGACGCCCACGCCGTCGGCGAGTCGTGGCGCGGCGCCGGGGCCGGGTCGGCGTCCATGCTGATGCTGGCCGTGGGCACCGGGATCGGGGCCGCGTTCTGCGTCGACGGGCGGGTGCTGCGCGGGGCGCACGCGATGGCCGGCGAGGTCGGGCGGCTGCGGGTGGTACCGGGTGACGGGGTCGAGATCCACGCCGGACCCGGCCCACACACGTTCGAGAACGAGGCGGCCGGGCCGGCGATCCTGAAGGCGTACCAGGCACTGGGCGGCGCCTCGCCGGCCGCCCGCGGGCACGACGTCATGGCGCTGGCCAAGGAGGGTGACCCACTCGCCGACCAAGTGGTCCGGCTGCTGGGCGCACGCGTGGGGCGCGTGCTGAGCTGGCTCGTGCTCACCCTCGACCCGGAGGTGGTCGTGCTGGGCGGCGGCGTCCCGACCTCGAAGTCGGCCTGGTGGGCCGCGATGGAGGACGAACTGCGCGTCGGGCTGCCCGACGCGCTCGCCGACGTGCCCGTGGTGCGGGCCAGGATGCGCAACAACGCCGCGCTGCTCGGCGCGGCCCGGGACGCCTTCCGTCTGGCGGGCGTCGACACGGAGTCGACGGAGGAGAAGCGATGAACGCGGTGCTGGAGTCGTTGCGCGGTGGGCTGGTCGTGTCATGCCAGGCCTACCCCGGCGAGCCGATGCTGGATGCGAACACGATGGCCCAGGTCGCCCAGGCGGTGGTGGCCGGCGGCGCCGTCGCCGTGCGTGGCAAGGGTCTGGACGACCTGCGCGCCATGCGTCCGGTGGTGTCGGTGCCGATCGTCGGTCTGGTCAAGGTCGGCGACACGGGCGTCTACATCACCCCGACGTTGGAGGACTGCCTCGCGGTCGCCGAGACGGGCGTCGAGATCGTGGCGCTCGACGGCACGCGTCGTCCGCGTCCCGACGGGCTTACCCTGGCCGAGACGATCGTGGGCCTGCGCGAGGAGTACCCCGACGTGCTCGTCATGGCCGACTGCGGCTCGCTCGGTGACGCCGAGGCGGCCCTGGCTGCCGGGGCCGACATCCTCGGCACGACGCTGGCCGGCTACACCGGCGAACGCGACAAGACCGACGGACCCGACTGGGAGGTCGTCGACCAGGTGGTCGCGCTGGCGGCCCCGTCCGGGACCCCGGTGATCGTCGAGGGCCGCATCCACACGCTGGCCCACGCTGCCGAGGCCATGCGTCGGGGCGCCACCGCCGTCTGCGTCGGCACCGCCATCACCCACCCCACCTCGATCACGCGGTGGTTCGCCGACTCCGTCGGGGGTGCAGTTCGAGCTCACGAAACCATGCCTGGGGGCACGGTTTCG
>CALMPQ010000018.1 GCA_937872005.1 uncultured Propioniciclava sp. | reverse complement strand
GATCACGACGATCCCAGGCATGCGTAGCCCCTTCTCGCAAGCGAAAGCCCGGCGCAAGGCTTGGCCGGGCTCTTACTCAGGCATCCTATCCCAAACGCTGTTTGGCCCGTGCTGCGTCTCTGAGTGCGGGTTCTTGGGGCCCGTGTTGCAAACCTGAGTGACGGAATCTGCCCAGGACGCGAGGAGCATCACTCAGACATGTCGCACGGTCACAGGGTCAGCGGCCGCGACCGGGCGAGCTCGACGTAGCCCTCCTCGGACGCCTCGAGCAGGAACAGCACACAGCGCTCGTACTCGGCCTGCTCACCGATCCGCTTGGCGGCGCACGCCAAAGCCCACAGGGCGCGCAGGAAACCCTGGTTCGGCTCGTGCGCCCACGGGATCGGCCCCGTGCCCCGCCAGCCGGCGCGACGGAGGGCGTCCAGACCCCGGTGGTAGCCGGTGCGCGCGAACGCGTACGCCGACAGGTCACCCTGGGTCGTGTGCGCGCTCAGCGATCCCTCGGCGAGCAGCGCCCACGCGAGTGACGAGGCGGGGTGTTGGGCCACGACGTCGAGGAACGACCCCTCACCGAGCTCCACGATGTCGGCGAGCGCCTCGTCGACGGGGAGTTCGGTGCGGCCCACCGGGGCAGCAAGCAGCAACGTGCGCGCATCACTCGACATGGCCCCAAGCCTAGGCGACGTGGCAGGATCACAGCGTGACCCACCCACCCGCCCCCGCGTCCGGGTGGGTGCCGACCGATCCCGAGTACAAGCGGATCACGGTCGCCCTCTTCCTCGCCGGTCTGGCCACGTTCGCGCTCGTGTACGCCACCCAGCCGTTGCTGCCGCTGCTGGCCGACGACTTCGGGGTGTCGCCCACCACGTCGACCCTGACGGTGTCGGTGACGACCGTCGCCATGGGCGCGGCGCTGCTGATCTTCGGTCCGCTCTCCGACGCCGTCGGACGCCTCACCCTGATGCGCGTCACCCTGCTGGTCGCCGCGCTGGTGGCGGTGGCGTCCGCGTTCGCACCGGGGTGGGTGACCCTGCTGGTGTTGCGCGGCGTGCTGGGCTTCGCGGTGGCCGGGCTGCCCGCGGTGGCGGCCGCCTACCTGCGCGAGGAGATCGCGGTCACGTGGGCGACGGCGGCGACCGGCCTGTACATCGGCGGGACGGCCATCGGCGGCATGTCGGGGCGGTTGATCTCGGGGCTGGTCTCCGACTTCTTCGGCTGGCGCGCGGCCTTGGGGACGCTCGGCGTGATGGCCCTGGTGATCGCCGTGCTGCTGGGGGTGCTGCTGCCGCCCGCGCGGCGGTTCGTCGCGACGCCGTTGCACCATCGGCACCTGCTCGACAACGCGCGGCGCATGCTCTTCGACCGCGGCCTGCTCACCTTGTACGCGGTCGGCTTCGTGTCGATGGGCGGCTTCGTGGCGGCGTTCAACGGCCTGGCGTTCCGGCTGGTGCTGCCACCCTTCTCGCTGTCGGTGGGTATCGCCTCGCTGGTCTTCGTGACCTACCTGCTGGGCTCGTTCAGCTCACCCCTGGCCGGACGCCTCGCCGTGCGGTTCGGCTCCCGGACCGTCGTGCCGGCCGCCATGCTCGTCTTCGGTCTGGGCGTGGCGCTCACGCTCATCGACCACCTGGCCGCCGTCGTGGCTGGGGTGGGGCTGATCACCTTCGGCTTCTTCGCCGCCCACGGCACCACCTCCGGCTGGGTCACCGCCCGGGCCGCCAACAAGGGACGCGGCACCGGCCTCGCCGGCGCCCTCTACCTGGCGTTCTACTACTTCGGATCCTCGGTGTTCGGGGCAGTTGCGGGCACGGCGTGGTCGGCAGCCGGCTGGCCGGGCGTCGCGGCGCTGACCGGCGCGTTGGTGCTCGTCGGGTTCGGGTTGGCACTGTCGATGCGCTGGGTGCCGCCGGTGCCGGGGCGCCCGTTCGCGTTGTCGCCGCCGGGCTAGAACCGGTTGAGCGTGTCGACGAGCACCTTCGCCGCCGCCAAGCTCAACCGCGGCTCGGCCTGCCGCAGCACCTTCACGGCGTAGAGGGGGTCGGAGTCGGGGTCGACGCCCGCCTCGTGCAGCGCACTGAGCGCCCACACGCGTGCCTTGTGGCCCGGGATCGGCGTGGCCGGCTCGTCGAAGATCGCCTCCAGCACCTCGGACGCCGGCCGCGTGTGCCGCTGGGACACCACCAAGAACAGCAGGAAGCCCGCCAAGAGCAGGAGAACGACGATCTCCATCGGGCCGATGCGCATGCGACCACGCTACCAACCGCCCTGTTCGACCTCGCCTGCGAGCAACCCAGGTTGACAATCCCGAGGTCGTCAACCTAGGTTGACCATCATGAGTACCGACGAGGTCGCGCGGACGGCGTCCGACACGACCGACCCCCTACGGGCGCTCGCTGCCGTCACCGCCCTCAGGCGGCTGGCCGACCAACTCGAGCACGTGCAGGTCGAGCAGGCCCTGCGGCAGGGCCACGCGTGGCCCGAGATCGCCCAGGCCCTCGGGGTGACCCGTCAGGCCGTCCACAAGAAGTACGCCCGACGCATCACCCCCGAACTCCGCGAGAGGAACCCCCGATGAGCATGCAACTCACCACCCTCTGGACGAACGCCGCCTGGCGCGAGGCCGCCCGCGTGAGGGCGCCCGAGGTCGACATCGAGCACCTCTACCTGGGCCTCATCGCGGTGGGTGGCGCCGCCGCCGCCCTGCTCGGACGCCACGGCGTCACGTTGGCCTCCGCCCGGCAACGCATGCGCGAGGCCCAGGCCGAAGACCTGGCGTCCCTCGGCATCGACGTCGCCGACCTGCCCTCGCCGATCCACTTCCTGCAGCTCGGGGACCCGGCCTGGAAGTCGACCGCCCGAGCCGATGCCCTCATCAAGACCGCGAAGACGACCGACACGTACCAACTGCTCGTGGCCCTGCTGCAGGAGCCCAGCGGCACCGTGCGGCGGCTCGTCCACGCCGACGGCGTGGTGCCCCAGAGCCTCGTCCCCGAACTCAAGGAGGGCGCCGACGACCCCTACGCTCCCGAGAAGGTGAAGCTCGACGCGACGCTGCTGCCGCCGCCCGGCCGGGCCTACCGGCTGCGCCGCTTCGTCTCGGCCCCCGCGGACTTCGTGGCCGACGCCCTGGCCGACCCTTCCACCCTCGCCCTGTGGGCCTACGACCCGACGGCGTCGCAGGTGAGCGACGGCGGCCTGCGCAATCGGCTCGAGAAGGGTGGCAAGTCCTTGACGGTTCGGCTCGCGTGCACCCGCACCACCGAAGGGGACGCCCACGTGCTCACCTGGGTGCAGACCGCCGAGGACACGCGCCACGCCGGACAGCCGCTCACCTACGACCGGTTCGAGGTGCACCCGGTGCCCGGGGGTTCCGAGATCGTGCGAACGTCCGGACGCCGCACGTTCGGCGTGATCGGTTGGGCCATGGCTCCGGTGCACGACCTGTTCGGGTCATGGGGCATGCTCCACACCATGCAGGCCATCGCGTTCGGGATCGCCGACCGGCAGCCCGCCTGACAGGATGGGCTCCATGCCACGACCACTGCGCCAGGAACCCTGCCAATCGAAGTGCGACTGGTCGCCCACCGGCGAGACCCGCGACGACTACCTGGTCTTCGCGTGCGCCGGGTGCCGATCCGAGTGGGCCCGCTCCGAGGGCTGGACGCCCCGCAATCTCGACGGCTCCATCGCGGCCGCGGTGGTGGAGGAACTCGCCCGCAC
>CALMPQ010000017.1 GCA_937872005.1 uncultured Propioniciclava sp. | reverse complement strand
CACCCGAAGATCGGGCGCGGCGTCATGATCGGAGCGGGCGCGAAGGTGCTGGGCAACATCCGTGTCGGCGAGGGCGCCAAGATCGGCGCCGGTTCGGTCGTGCTCGAGGACGTCCCGCCACACACCTCGGTCGCCGGTGTGCCCGCCAAGGCGATCAGCCGCACGAAGGAGCCCTTCCCGGCCCTCTCCATGGACCAGCGCTTCGGGAACGAGGGACAGTCATGACCGAGCAGACCGAAACCACCACGGCCCCGGAGCCCGTCGAAGGGGACACCAAGGACTGGACCTGGGTGCTCGAGCGACCCTGCCCCGACTGTGGTTTCGACCCGTCGGCCGTGTCGGTCGCGTCGATTCCCGACGCCATCACGGACGCCGCCCGCCGCTTCGCGCTCGCGCTGGAGGCCGCCGATGCGGGCGTTCGCACCGAGCCGGGCGTGTGGTCGACCGTCGAGTACGGCCAGCACGTGGCCGACGTCCTTGTGGTGATGACCGACCGGCTGGGACTGATCTTGGAGTCCGACGGCGCCGGGGCGTCCTTCGCCGACTGGGACCAGGATGCAGCCGCAGCCGAGAAGGAGTACTGGACGGCCAACACCCACGTGACGGCCATCCTCGTCAAGGAGCGGGCCGCAGCGGCGGCGTCCGCGTGGGCCGAGCCCGAGGGTGGGCAGTGGGACTGGCCGGGCGTCCGCAGCAACGGCGCGCAGTTCACCGCGCGCACGCTGGGGCAGTACCTGGTGCACGACCTGACCCACCACCTGCACGACGTGGGCGCCTGAAACTCAGGACTGGGCGAACTCCTCGACCAGCTTGGCGTTGAAGGCCGGCAGGTCGTCGGGGGTGCGGCTGGAGACCAGGCCCTGGTCGACCACGACCTCCTCGTCGACCCAGTCGGCGCCGGCGTTGCGGAGGTCGGTCTTGAGGCTGGAGTACGACGTCATCCGGCGGCCCTGGAGGACGTCCGCGTCGGTCAGGATCCAACCGCCATGGCAGATGACGGCGACGGGCTTGTCGGCGTCGAAGAAGGCCTTGGTGAAGGCAACGGCGGCCTCGTCCATGCGGAGGTGGTCGGCGTTCACGACGCCACCGGGCAGCACGAGGGCGTCGAAGTCGTCGGCGCTGGCGTCGGCCGAGGTGAGGTCGACCGACTGGGTGTGGCCCTTCTTGCCCTCGACCTGACCGGCCTTCGGCGCCACCAGCACGGCCTCACCGCCGGCCTGCGTGACGGCCTCCCAAGGGCTGGTCAACTCGGAGTCCTCGTAACCGTTCGTGAGCAGGAAGGCGATCTTCTTGTTGGCGAGCTCGGGCATGGTTCTCCTATCGCTTGGGTGCGTCCAGCCTAGTCAAGGGCATCTTGCAGACAAGCCCTACGCTGTCGCCATGAAGCTGCGCCTGACGGCCGAGGCGATCTCGGCGTCCAACCTCGGGTTCACGGTCGACGAGGCCGACGTGCTCGCGCTGGGGGCGGGCAAGCGCCCGCCGGTGGTGGTGACGGTCGGCGAGGGCACCTTCCGCACGCGCATCGCGCCCATGGGCGGCTGCTACCTCATCGGCATCACCAAGGCGAACAAGGCGCTCACCGGCATCGAGGCGGGCGAGGTCTACGACCTCGAGGTCATCCTCGACACGGCCGAGCGCACGGTCGAGGTGCCCGCCGAGCTGGCCGAGGCGCTGGACGCCGACGCGCAGCTCCGCGCCACCTGGGACGCGTGGAGCTTCACCCGACGCCGCGAGGCGGCCGAGTCGATCGCGGGTGCCAAGAAGCCCGAGACCCGCGCCCGCCGCGTCGCCGCGACGCTCGAGCTCCTGCGGGGCTGAGGTGGCGCTCCCGATCCCGCTGCCGATCGAGCCCATGCTGGCCCGGGCGGTGCCCGAGGTGCCACGGGGGCGTCCGGGTGAGCTGAGCTACGAGCCGAAGTGGGACGGCTACCGCTGCATCGTCGCCCGCGACGGCGCCGCCGTCGAGCTGTGGAGCCGCTCGCGCAAGCGGCTGACCGACTACTTCCCCGAAGTCGTCACCGCCTGCCGCACGTCCCTGCCCGCGCAGGTGGTGCTGGACGCCGAACTCGTGGTGCGCAGCGGGGAACCCGGCGCGCAGCGACTCGACTGGGAGGCGCTGAGCATGCGCATCCACCCGAGCGCGAAGCGGGTCGCCGAGCTGGCGGCCCAGACGCCGGCCGAACTCGTCTGCTTCGACCTGCTCGCGATCGCCGACCTCGACCTGATGCCGCTCCCCCAGCGCGAGCGGCGGGACGCCCTCGTGGCGCTGCTCGGCGACCTGCCGGAGAGCGCGCCGATCCACGTCACCCGGGCCACCGACGACGCGGACGAGGCGGTCGCGTGGTTCGAGTCATTCGAGGGGGCGGGGCTCGACGGGGTCATCGCCAAGGCCACCGATGCGCCGTACTCCCCCGGACAACGCACCATGTACAAGGTCAAGCACGCCCGCACGGCCGAGGCGGTGGTGATCGGGTACGGCTGGTCGAAGAGCGCGTCGGCGGCGGCGAACAGCGTCGGGTCGATCCACCTCGGGCTCTACGACGACGGCGAACTCATCCCCGTCGGCGGCATCGGCGCGTGGCCGGACGCCGTGCGCACCCAGCTGGCCGCCGTCCTGGAGCCGCTGGTGCTGACGGGTGCCGAGGCGGCAACGGCACCGCGGCCCAACGAACTGACCCGCACCGGGATTCGGGAGTTCGTCCCCGTGCGGCCCGAGCTGGTCGTCGAGGTCGCGTTCGACCAGCTCGAGGGGAAGCGGTTCCGGCACGCGGTGCAGTTCGTGCGGTGGCGACCCGACCGCGAGGCGTCCTCGTGCACGCTCGACCAGGTCGAGCGTGCCCCGGCCTACGACCTGGACGCCGTCCTGCGGCCGTGAACACAGGCTCTCGGCGCCCGGAACACAGGCTCTCGGCGGATCAGGCGTAGCCGGTGAGGTCACCCTCACCGCGGGCCATCGCCTCGAACATGGCCTTGGACTTCTTGGCGTCCCACAGCACCGAGGAGCCGGCGGCGGTCTGGGCGTTGGTGTTCCCCACGGGCACCATCAGCGTGTCGCCGCCACCGGTCGCCATGCGGAAGCCGCCCTGGGCCAGACCCCACATCTCGCCGGGGCCGGTGTCGCTGCCCACGGTGATGCCGCGCGACAGCGACCAGTTGAGGCCGAACCAGCGCGGGGGCAGGATGACGGTCATCGGCGACAGGGCCTTCTTGGCCAGTGCCCCGACCATCTCGCGCTGCCGCTCGGCGCGGCCGAGGTCGCCGCGCGGGTCCTGCTTGCGCATGCGCACGTAACCGAGGGCGGTGGGGCCGTCCATGAGCTGGCAACCACCGGGGATGTCGAGGTTCGACTGCGGATCCTTGATCGCTTCGGGCGGGCACATCTCGATGCCACCCACGGCGTCCACGACGTTGGCGAACCCGCCGAAGCCGATCTCGGCGAAGCCGTCGACGCGCAGGCCCGTGTTCTGCTCGATCGTCTGCACGAGCAGCTTCGGGCCCCCGAACGCGTACGACGCGTTGATCTTGTTCTTGCCGTGCCCGGGGATCGCCACGTAGCTGTCGCGCGGCACCGAGATCAGCGCGGCCCGCCCCGTCGGCGGGACGTACAACAGCATGATCGTGTCGGTGCGGCGCCCCGCATCGTTGCCCGTGCCGAGTCGCTTCTGCTCCTCCTCCGACAGCCCTTCCCGCGAGTCCGAGCCGGCCAGCACGAACACGTGGCCCGGCGTGTCGGCCGGGCGCTGTCCGGCGGGGGTGGCGTCCTCGCGCGGCATGAAGGGCCAGGTGAGCAGCGGGATCCCGAGCAGGTAGGCAACGAGGAACGCGACCACCCACCGCACCACCGGACGCCGCCGCCTCGGCCTCGTGGGCCGTGGCGCGGGGGGTGCC
>CALMPQ010000016.1 GCA_937872005.1 uncultured Propioniciclava sp. | reverse complement strand
TGACGGTGGAGATGGCGTTGGCCCAACCCATGGGCTGGGGGACGAACCACTCCTCCTTGGGCTCCTCCATCGCGCAGTACTCGTCGGCCTTGTCCACCTCGTCGGGCGGGAGCGTCTTCAGGCAGGCTTTCCGGTCGGACTCGTGGTTCTCGACCCACTGGGCGTGCTGCTCGGCGAAGGCGACGCGGCCGGCCGCGACATCCTCGCCCGAGGGGGGCCGCGTGGCGAGGACGATCGTGGAGCACAGCATGGCCAGCAGGGCGAACGCCCCCGCGAGGGCGACCCACAAGCCACGGCGGGCGAGCCAGCGGTGGGCCTCCGCCCCGATGAGGCGCATCACGACGCCACCGCCTCGGGCCCGGCGTGCTGGGTCGCCGTCAGGTGCTCACCCTGGGTGAGGGACAGGAACACCTGCTCCAGGCTGTCGGTCGCGAGCGTCAGCTCCGAGGGCCACAGGTCGGCGCCGCCGAGCAGGCGGGCGACGGTGGCGGCGTCCACCGTGCCGCCGGGACGCGCCAGGAGGAGGCTGCCGTCAGGCTGCGGATTGACCTCGTAGGCCGCGTCCATGAGGACGCGGGCCGCGGCGTCCACGGGGGCGACCCGCACGCGCACACGGCCGGAGCCGCCGAGCAGCTCGGACACGTGGCCGGCGCGCAACAGCCGACCCCGGCCGATGATGCTGACCGTGTCGGCGACCTGCTGCACCTCAGCGAGCACGTGGCTGCTGACGATCACGGTGCGGCCGGCGTCGGCCAGCCCGCGCATCGTCGAGCGGACCTCGTGGATGCCGGCGGGGTCGAGCCCGTTGGTGGGTTCGTCGAAGATCAGGAGTTCCGGGTCCTTGAGCAGGGTGGCCGCGATCGCGAGACGCTGCTTCATGCCGAGCGAGAACCGGCCCACGTCGTCGCGGGCGCGGCCGGCGAGGCCGACCTGCTCCAGCACGTGCCCGACCCGGCCGACCGGGACGCCGATCCCCCGCGCGATGAGGCCCAGGTTGGTTCGGGCCGACATGGTGGGGAAGAACTTGGGGGACTCCACGATCGCACCGACCCGACCGATGACCTCGGGCAGTTCATCGGGCACGGGGTGGCCGAGCACCTCCATGGTGCCCGAGTCGGGGCGGATCAGACCAAGCAGCATCCGCAGGGTGGTGGTCTTGCCCGACCCGTTGGGGCCGAGGAAGGCGTGCACGCCGCCGCGGGGAACGGCGAGGTCCAGGCCCGCCACCGCCGGCGTCGAACCGCCGCGGAACGTCTTGCGCAGGTCGTGGGTGCGGATGGCCCAGTCGCCGTGGGGTGTGCTCATGGGCCCATCCAACCGCTGGGGGCGACGGAGGGGAACATCCCCCGGTAGCGGCGAGTACGCCCGGCCTCCACCCATGGGTGGGTCGTTGGGAAATCTCGACCAACGGACGAGTGCAACCTTCCGGACCGTTCGTTCGTCTAGGTTGGCGACAGCACCTTTCCCTCACAAGGACTTCCCCATGCGCCACCGCATCCTGATCGCCTGCACCGCCCTCCTCCTCAGTCTCGTCGCAGCCCCTCCGGCGCAGGCCGCACCGCGCAACCCGGCCACCGTCTCATCGCGCTCGACCCAGCTCGTCGCCGCCAAGGCCGACCTGGCCCTCCCCCGGGCCCAGCGCCCGGACGCCGTGGGGACAGCTGCCTCCCCGACGGTGCAGACGGCGCGGCAGGACCTCGCCGACGAGGTCGCCGTCGCGGCCGTGGTCCTGCCCGACGGGGAGCAGCCGGACGAGGTCTGGGTGCGGGGCATCCACGACGGTGTCGCCGATGCCTGGAGCGTCCTGCCGGTCGACGCGACCGACGGCGCCGACCAGGTGGCCACCGAGCCGTTCGTACTGACCGGCGCCGACGCCGTCGAGGTTGCGACCGTCGCGGGCGCACCGGTCGCGGCGGAACTGGTCGTCCACACCTCGGCGGTCGTGGCGGCTGACGCGCAGGCGTCCGACCTCGCGTGGGATTCCCCGCGCATCCTCAGCCGCAAGGCGTGGCAGGCCAACGAGGCGATCGTGAAGTTGCCCTACGAGCGGGGCGAGGTGACGGGGGCCATGATCCACCACACGGCGGGCACCAACGACTACACGGCGGCCCAGGTGCCGGCGATCCTGCGGTCCATTCAGGCCTACCACGTGAACGGGCGTGGCTGGAAGGACATGGGCTACAACGTCCTGGTCGACAAGTTCGGTCGGGCCTGGGAGGGTCGCGGCGGCGGCGTCAACCAGGCCATCGCGGGCGGTCACGGCTTCGGGGAAACCAACTACCGCACGTTCGGGATCTCGCTGATGGGTGACTACGGCAAGGTGCAGCCCTCGGCCGCGATGCTGGAGTCGGCCAACCAGGTCATCGCCTGGAAGTTGCAGATGCACGAGGTCGACCCGTTCGGCGAGACCTTCGGGTCGGGCGGACAGGACGGCGGCTCGACCTGGCTGCCGGCGATCTCGGGGCACCGCGACGAGAACGCCACCCTCTGCCCCGGCCAGCACGTGTACGCGAAGATGGGCCAGATCCGCACCCGGGTGAAGGCAATCATGGATTCGACGCGGTTCCCGCGGTTCCGTGACGTGCCGCTCGGGATGCAGTTCGAGCCGGACATGCGCTGGCTCGCCCTCCGCAACGTGACCACCGGGTGGCCCGACGGCACCTACCGCCCGTGGCAGCCGATCGCCCGCGATGCGATGGCAGCGTTCATCTACCGCCTCGCCGGATCCCCCGAATGGGTGGCACCCGAGGAGTCGCTGTTCAGTGACGTGCCCCCGGGCACGCAGTTCTACCCCGAGATCACGTGGTTGGCCGCGACGGGCATCACCACGGGGTGGTCCGACGGAACCTTCCGCCCCCTGGACCCCGTGAACCGGGACGCCATGGCGGCCTACCTGTACCGCCTGTACGGCAAGCCCGAGCGCAAGGCCTCCCCGCCGGTGTTCTCCGACATCAACGCCACGACCGACTTCGTCGACGAGATCGCCTGGCTGGCCGACACCGGGATCACCACCGGGTGGAAGGACGGCACCTTCCGTCCGGTGACCCCCGTCAACCGCGATGCGATGGCCGCCTTCATGCACCGCGCCGTCGACACCCTCGGGGAACCGATCGTGGAGATCCCCGAGCCGGAGCCGACGCCTGAACCGACTCCGGAACCCAAGCCGGAGCCGGAGCCCGGTCCGGATCCGTCCGATCCGACCCCCGGCCCGGTGGTTCCGACACCAGGTCCCTCGGTCCCCGCCCCTGAGCCCAGCCCGACCTCGACGCCGGTCGAGAACTGAACACTCGCGGGGGTCTTTCCCTCCCGCCCCCCGCGTGAAGGCGGACTCAGTGCTCGTCGAGTGTTGACTTCTCGACCAGCCCCTCCGTCAGCGGGCACTCATGCGGTCGAGGAAGGCCGCCATCGCGTCCCGGTTGACCGGGTTCCGCGGACGGTAGGTCCCATCGGGATAGCCGGTGGTGATCCTCGTCGCCGCCAGCCACGTGATCTCCTTGTAGAACTGCGTGGAAGGAGTCACATCGCTGAACGGGGACTTGGTCGGTGCCGTCCATGCGGGCTTGCCCTTCATGCGGTACATGAACGCAGCCATCGCGTCGCGATTCACGCTGTCGTAGGGCCGGAACGTCCCATCCGGGTACCCCGTGGTGACCCCCTTGGCGGCCAGCCAAGTGATCTCCTTGTAGAACGGGTTGTTCGTCGCCACGTCCACAAATGGCGACTTCGTCGGGGGCGTCCAGGCCGGGCTACCCGCCGACCGGTAGAGGAAGGCCGCCATCGCATCGCGCGCCACGGGCTGAACCGGGCGAAACTCGCTGCCGCGGGCAGTCACCCATCCCGTCGAGATCCCGCGTTTGGCCATCCACTCGATCTCATCGAAGAACTGCGTACCGGGCGGCACGTCCACGAACGAGGAGGTGTTGGCGTCGACGAAGGTCCACGAGGTGGTCCCCGACAACTGGTACCCGGCCGCTGCCTTCGCGCTCACCGTCAACCGGTTGGACGCCCACGCCGACGTCGCGTAGACCACGCCCGTCTGTGACGGCAGCGAGATCGTGTCATTGTTCGGCCCCGGCACCACAGTTCGGGTCGGCGCCTTTGGCGTGACGGATTGGAGCAGAGTGACCCGCATGGAGGCCCGGGCGGGCAGGCTCGAGGGGCCTCCTGCCATCGTCGCCGTGACCTGGGACGTCTCCGCCAAGGTCGTCGACAGCGAGTAATCACCCGTCGAGGTCGTCACAGCCGTGCCCAGCACGCCAGTCTGCACGTTGTCGAGGGACTGGAACCGGAGGCTCACGGAACGTCCGACCAGCGGCGAGCCGGCGGCCGTCTCCAACCTTCCCGACAGGACCACCGGCCTGCCCTGGACGGCTGGCGAAGTCACAGAGAGCGTGAGGCGGGGTGCCGGCATGGCGCTGCCCGCCCACGAACGCAGCCAGTCGTAACCCGGGTCAATGCCCTGGATGACGAAGGAGTCACCGAAAGCGCCGCCCGTCGACGGCGTGCACCGCACCCCGTAGTTGCCAGCGTCCCCGACCAGACGGCAGTAGTCCGCGCGGCCATCACCGTTGGCGTCCACCCAGGCACGCCCCGGGGTGTAGCCACGGTCGGCGCCGGCCTGCAGGAACTCCTGCCCGAAGCCAGTCCCCGTGCTCGGCAGACAGGCGATCTCGCCGGTGGTGCGCACCCGGCAGAAGTCGGCTCGTCCGTCCCCGGTTGCGTCCGCCCACACACGTCCCTCGCGCTCACCCAAGTCCACCACGCCTGAGGTGAACGTGGCTCCAAAGCTCGTTCCGGCGCTCAGCGTGCACTGCACTCGGTAGTTGGGGGAGTCAGCGACGGCGCGACAGTAGTCAGCCATGCCGTCCCCATTGGCATCGGTCCACACCCGCATCCAGTCGTAACCAGGGTCTGTGAGATCCGACACGATGTCCGGGCCGAATCCGTTGCCCCGGGACGGCAAGCAGGCAAGCCGACTCGTCCCATCACTCAGGAGACGGCAGAAGTCGGCACGTCCATCTCCGGTGACATCGACCCACGCTCGCCCGTCGAGGTGTCCCCAATCGACGAGGGGAGACGTGAGGGTCTCACCGAACCCCGCCCCGGTCGAGAGGGTGCACTGCACGTGGGATGCGACGCGGTTGTCACCACCCACGTTGCGGCAATAGTCGGCCTTGCCGTCGCCATTCACGTCTGCCCAAGCGCGCGAGTGCTCATACCCGACATCAAGGTTGGGGGACACGATGTCCGTGCCGAATCCCGATCCCGTCGAGGGCAGGCACGCCACCTGCGAGGTACCCGCCAAGGCGCGACAGTAGTCGGCCCGCCCATCACCGGTGAAGTCGATCCACGAACGGCCCAGCGGACGACCCCATGGGATTTGCTGCGATGTGAATGTGGAAGAGAAACCCACCCCGGTGGAGAGGGTGCACTGGACGTGTGAGTCACTGGAACTCCCCGTCGCTCGGCAATAGTCGGCCCGCCCGTCGCCGTTGAAATCTCGCGCAGGCGCTCCGAGGTTGAACTGGCTGGCGGGACACCCGCTCTGGAATCCCGGACCGCTCTGGTTGGGGCACAGGTCGTCCGTGTCCCGAAGGCCGTCCCGATCGGCGTCCGGGCAACCGCCGGTCTCGACCGGGCCGGCTTGGTCCGGGCACTGGTCCTGGTTGTCCGGGACGCCGTCGCCATCGCGGTCGGTGACTAGGTCCTTCACGTGGATGTATTGGAAGGCGTCCACAGCGACGACCCTCTTGCGATAGGCGCCGGTGTAATTGGCGTTGTACTCCTCAATGGTGACGGTGCCATCTCCATTGACCGATTCCACCCAGGCAACATGCCCCCAGGTGCCGGCGTCCGTCTGGGCGATGGCACCTGGCGCTGGCGTCCCATTGACCGGGTAGCCCAACCTTCGTGCGTTGTCATCCCACTGATTGGCGTTCCCCCAGCGACCCCCACCCATCGTGTTGAAGAAGTCGACACCATTGGTGTTGCGCATCCGCCACGCCACGAAGTCGGTGCAGTTGCGGTAGGCGAACCCCCAGTCGGAGTACCAACGTCCGTTGATGCACCATGCACTGTCACCGCACGCCACCGCGTGCTGGTAGGGATAGTCGTCCCCCGCCGCGATTGCCTTGGTTGACGGTGCCATGGGCGACAAGAGCCCCACCAGCATGACGATCGCCAGGAGGCGTGCCAACCACGGCCGAACAACAGCGGACATCACAACCGTCCCTCCGGGTTCCGCTGTTGGGCACCCACGACGGAACGCTACTCCTTGGGAGACTTCAATGCGTCGGTTCCTGCCCGAGCTGGGGTCAGGCGTCCCGCGCCGCCACGAACGCGGCCACACAGGCGCGCACGTCGTCGGTGGAGTGCGCCGCCGACAGCTGGACGCGGATGCGCGCCTTGCCGCGCGGCACCACCGGGAAGCTGAACGGGATCACGTAGACGCCGTGCTCCAGCATGTGCTGGGCGATCAGGCCGGCCTCGCGGGCGCCATCCTCCCCGGGGAACATGACGGGCGTGATCGGGTGCGGCGGCACGTCGTCGGGCCGCACGACGCCGTCGCCGGACGTCCCGCCGAACGGGTCGAGGTCGAAGCCGGCCTCGGTCATGAGTTCGCGGAACAGCAGGGTGTTCTCGACC
>CALMPQ010000015.1 GCA_937872005.1 uncultured Propioniciclava sp. | reverse complement strand
CGTCGCGGTTGAAGCCCATCAGCCAGCGCACCTCGTCGGGGGAGCGCTTCCAGTTCTCGGTGGAGAAGGCGTAGGCGGAGAGGTACTTCACCCCGATCTCGACCGCCCCGTGGATCACGTCGAGCAGGGACGCCTCCCCGCGGGCATGGCCGTCGGTGCGGGGGAGGTTGCGCTGCTTGGCCCAGCGGCCGTTCCCGTCCATGACGATCGCCACGTGGTTCGGGACGAACTTGGCCGGGATCGCCGGCGGCTTCGCGCCGCTGCCGTGCGGCGTCGGGGGAACTGGGCTCACGGCCACGACACTAGCGCCGGTGGGGGACAATGGCGCCATGCACGCGTGGTTCGACATCTCGGCCGGGGTCGCCGGTGACATGCTCCTGGGCGCGCTGGTCGACGCCGGCGTCGGCCTGCCGGCCCTGCAGTCGGCGGTGGACGCCGTGGTCCCGGGGTCGGTGCGCCTCGGACGGGAGGACACGGTGCGCGCCGGGCAACGTGCCACGAAGGTGCGGGTCGAGGTGCTGGTGGACGACCCGCCGCACCGGGAGTGGTCGACGATCCGGGAGATGCTGGGCCAGGCGGAACTCGCCGCGCAGACGAGGGCCTGGGCGATGGACACCTTCGAGGTGCTGGCGGGCGCGGAGGGGTGGGTCCACGGGGTCGACCCCGCGGCCGTGCACTTCCACGAGGTGGGTGCGCTGGACTCGATCGCCGACGTCGTCGCCACCTGCGAGGCGCTGCGGCTCTTGGGCGTGACGTCGATCTCGGCATCGCCCGTGCGGTTGGGGGCCGGTCGGGTGCGGGCGGCCCACGGGGACATCCCGGTGCCCGTGCCGGCTGTCGCCGCCCTGTCCGTGGGGTGGGAGGTCTACGCCACGCCCGAGCACCTCCCGGTCGTCGACTCGGGGGGCCACTCCCATGCCCACGGCGATGACCACCACCACCACGACACGCCGGCGCGTGTGACGACGCAGGGCAGCGCGGGTGAGCTCGCGACCCCGACGGGCATGGCCCTGGTGCGGGCGCTGGCCGGCCGCCGCTGCGAGCCGCTGCCCGGCATGATCGTGGCCCGCCTCGGCATCGGGGCGGGCGGCAAGGACTTCGCGGGGTGGCCGAACATCGTGCGGGTGGTGCTCGGGGAACTGGCCGCCCGCGACGACCAGGGTGCGATCGACATGGCCGAGATCCGGGCCAACGTGGATGACCTCGACCCGCGCATGTGGCCGGGCGTGCTCGACCGGCTGCTCGCCGCCGGGGCGGTGGACGCCTGGCTCACGCCGATCCACATGAAGAAGGGACGCCCGGCCTTCACCATCAACGCGCTCGCCGACGTGCACCGTCGTCCGGCCGTCATCGATGCCATGCTGGCGCACACCCCGACCCTGGGCATCCGCTGGACGCAGGTCGCGCGCACGGTGCTGGACCGCACCTGGGCGAGCGTCGACGTGCTCGGTCAGCGGGTAAGCGTGAAGATCGGTGCGCGCCAGGGCATCATCCTGCACGCGACGCCGGAGTTCGCCGAGGTCGCCGAGGCAGCCGCCGCACTCGGCATCCCCGAGTCGGAGGTGCTGGCGCGGGCGCAGGCCGCAGCTGCGGCGTCCGGACTGTTGCCGGGTGAGCGGATCACCCCCTGAGGCACCCCGCCCACGGGTAGGGTGGCCGGGGACGAGAGGGGCAGCGTGGCGACGCAACACGGCGAGGGAACGACTCGGTGGGACGGACTGTCGGGCGAGCCGCTCGCGGACGCCCTGGCGATCGCCCACCACCTCCCGGTGACCGGGCGCCTCGGGGTGGCCTACTCCGGGGGCGTGGACTCGGCGGTGCTGCTGGCCATCGCGGTGCGCGCGTTGGGCGCCGGTCGGGCGCTGGGACTCCTCGCGGTGTCGGACTCGCTGGCCCGCGACGAACTCCGCCTGGCGCACGAGACGGCCGCCGAGATGGGCGCGACCGTGGTCGAGTTCGAGACCCGTGAGGGCGACAACCCGGCGTATCGGGCCAATGACGTCGACCGGTGCTTCCACTGCAAGGACGAGATGTTCACCGTCATCGACACCCGGCTCGTGGCCGAGCTGGGCTTGGCGGCGGTGGCCTACGGCGAGAACGCCGACGACGCGGCGCGGATCGATCGACCGGGCGCCCGGGCGGCCACTAACCACGACGTGCTCCGCCCGCTGGCCGCGGCCGGCCTGACCAAGCGCCGGGTGCGTGAGTTGGCGCGGGCGCTGGGGTTGTCGGTGGCCGACAAGCCGGCCGCGCCGTGCCTGGCCAGCCGCATCCCGCACGGTCAGGAGGTGACGCCGGCCAAGCTGAAGCAGGTCGAAGCGGGCGAGGAGGCCCTGCGCGCGGCCGGGTTCAGCGACGCCCGCGTGCGGCACCACGGCGACATCGCCCGCATCGAGGTGCCAGTCGCCGAACTGGCGCTGTTCGCCGAGGAGGGTCGCCGGGCGGCCGTGCTCGCGGCGCTGCGCGCGGCCGGGTTCCCCCACGTGACGGTCGACCTGGCGGGCCTCCAGTCGGGCGCGTTCACCCTGCAGGTACTCTCGCGCCGTGGCTGACGACGACATCGCCGACCTCGACCTCGACCGGGGCGCCCGCCGGGGCGGCTTCCCCGAGGCCATCTACTGCGAGGGCAAGTCGCCCGACCAGTGTGCCGAGATCGCCCGGCGCGTGGGGCAGCGCCCCGACGTGGTCACGATCTTCACCCGGGCCGACTCGGAGCGGGCGGGGGCGGTGCTGGCGGTGCTGCCCGACGCGTTCCACGACCCGGTCGCGCGCATGGTGATCTGGCCGCCCCGCATGCCGGAACCCACCGGCGAGCTGGTCGTCGTGGCGTGCGCCGGCACCTCCGACCTGCCGGTCGCCCGCGAGGCCCTGCTCACCGCCCGCCACCTCGGACGCCGTGCCGAGCTCGTCGTCGACGTCGGCATCGCGGGCGTGCACCGGACGCTGGCCAAGGTCGACCTGTTCCGCAGCGCGGGGGCCATCGTGGTGGTCGCCGGCATGGATGGCGCCCTCCCCGGGCTGATCGCCGGCCTGGTCGCGTGCCCGGTGGTCGCGGTGCCCACCTCGATCGGCTACGGCGCCGCCTTCAACGGGCTCGCCCCGCTGCTCACCATGCTGAACGCGTGCGCCCCGGGGGTGGGCGTGGTCAACATCGACAACGGGTACGGCGGCGGACACCTCGCCG
>CALMPQ010000014.1 GCA_937872005.1 uncultured Propioniciclava sp. | reverse complement strand
CGGGCCGCGGCCCCCGGCGACTACGGCATCACGGTCGCCGGCGACCAGGCCCACCTCGTGCCGGCCGACGACACCAACCTCGCCGTGAAGGCGGCCCGGCTGCTCGCCTCCCGCAACGGGGGTGAGGCCCGCTACGGGGTCGACCTCAGCATCCGCAAGACCATTCCCGTGACCGGCGGCATGGCGGGCGGCTCGGCCAACGCGGCCGCCGCGCTCGTCGCCTGCGCCGCACTCTGGGGCATCGACATCAACCCTGACGAGCTCCGCGAACTCGGCGCCGAACTGGGCGCCGACGTGCCGTTCTGCCTGCTCGGTTCCACCGCCCTGGGCCACGGACGCGGCGACGACCTCGTGCCCGTCCTCAGCCGCGGCGGCTACCACTGGGTGCTGGCGCTGCCCGACGTCGAGCTGTCGACGCCCGCGGTGTTCCGGCGGTTCGACGAGCTCAACCCCGACGCCGACCCGTCGCCCCCACCCGTGCCGCCGGGCCTGCTGGAGGGGCTGGCGTCCGGCGACGTGCGCCGGGTCGCCGAGAACTTGGTCAACGACCTTGAACCCGCCGCGCTGTCCCTGCGCCCCCACCTCGCCGACCTGCTGGACGCCGGCCGTGACGCAGGCGCGCTGGCCGGGATCGTGTCGGGGTCGGGCCCCACGTGCGCCTTCCTCGCCGCGAACGAGGACGAGGCGGTCCGGCTGTCGGGTGTGCTCTCCGGGCTCGGGTTGAGCCGCATGGTGCGGAGGGCGTCCGGCCCGGTGCCGGGCGCCCGCCAACTCGCCTAGGTCGCCTGCCAGGTGTTGCGCGCCTCGACCTACCTGTGGCCCGAACTCCTGCGCCGGTCCCCCGATCTGGAGCCCCTGCTCGATCGCATGGACGCCGACCACGCCGCGATCCAGGGGCCCATGGAGCACATCGAGGCGGTGGGCGCTGCGTTCAGCCGGGGCGAGGCGTCCGCCGAGGAGATGGATGACGCGATCACCCGTCTCGAGGAGGTCTTGCTGCCGCACCTGGCGGCCGAGGAGGGCGAGGCCATGCCGCACGCGAACAGGCTGCTCAGCGAGTCCGACTGGAACAGCCTCGCCAACAAGGCTTGGCGCAAGGGGCCGATCAAGGACGGCGCCTTCGCCTGCAACTGACTCCTCGACAACGCGGGCGCCGAGGGCCGCGCGCTCTTCGTCGACGGCCTGCCCGCCCCGATCCGCTTCCTGTTCTACAAGGTGCTCCACCGGCCGTACGCCGAGCGGCGCCGCGAGCTGTGGGAGGGAACACCGGCCGAGGGCGTCCCGTCGTTGGTCATGAGGGGCCTCACTAGAGTTGAATGCTCGTGGGACCACTTAGGTCACATGGGGACCCCCGCGTCAAGACGGGGAAGCCACCCCCCACGCGTCGGGGTCGGGCAGGGGCGCGGCGTCCGTCAGTGCGGCGACGAGCAGCCGGTGCAGGTGGGCAGCGATGCGGTCGTCGTCCCAGCCGCGCTCGAGCTTGTAGGCCAGGTAGTGCTCGAAGCCCCAGATGCTGACCAGCAGGTCGAGGGCGGTCTCGGGGTCGAGGCCCGGGCGCAGCCAGCCGCGCTCGACGAACCACGTGATGACGTTGCGGTGCTCCTCGCGCCGGTGGGCCTCGTGGCGGCGGTACTGCTCGGCGAGTTCCTCGTCACCGCCGGCCCCGTCGCGCAGCGCCGCCAGGACGACGGCCACCCGGGAGAGGATCGCCATGCCTCCCACGGCGAACCGCCGCAGCAGCTCGGTGGCATCGGTTGCGGCGAGCATCCAACCCACCCACTCCTCGCGGGTGCCCGCCGGGGGCGGGTCGAGCTCGAACATGATGGTCGCAAGGATGAGTTCGGAGGTCAGGCGGGGCTTGGTACCGAAGTGGTAGCTGACCGTCTGGGGGGCCACCCCGGCGCGTTCGGCGATCGTCGCCATCGAGGTGGCGTGGTAGCCCGCCTCGGCGTAGCAGTCCCGGGCGGCGCGCATGATCGTCAGCCGCGACTGCCGCGCCTGCTCGGCGCGGGCCATGCGCGCGGCGACGGCCTTGGGCGTCCGGCTGGATTTCATGTCAGATCTCGAAGCCGCCGGCTTCGGGGGGCGTGTCGACCACGCGCAGGTTGGGCTGCGGCTGGAGACGACGCATGCCGTGCCAGGCCAGGTTCACGAGGTGGGCGGCGACCTGCGGCTTGGTCAGCGTGGTCTCCTCGTGGGACTCCACCCACC
>CALMPQ010000013.1 GCA_937872005.1 uncultured Propioniciclava sp. | reverse complement strand
GAGACCCACGGGCTATGGGGCGCCGCCGCCGGCTACGAGGCCATGGCGTCCTACCCCCACGCGGACGCCCCCACCGCGATCGTCGCGGCGAGCGACCAACTGGCCCTGGGGGCGCTGTTCTGGCTGCAGGAGCACGGCGTCCGGGTCCCGGACGACGTCAGTGTGTCGGGATACGACGGCATCGCGGACACGGCGTACTACTGGCCGCCGCTCACCACGGTGGCCGTTGACTTCCCCCGCATGGGACGCAACACGGTGCACGCGCTCCTGGCGCTGGAGGGCGACGGCGGGCCGGCCGACCTGGGGATGCCGGTCGGGGAGCTCATCCCGCGCGCGTCCACGGGCCGACCGGGCGGGGGCATCCCCGCCCCCTGAAATCCCTGGAGCGACTTTTCCGGAACCCTTGCCACGCGCGAAATGTTACCGGTAACGTTTGGTCCGTCACGTCGGCCAGCTCCCGGGAAGTCCCATGACGATCACAGCCCAGCACCCGCACCCCCTGCGGTTCGGCGCTGCCTACTACCCGGAGTACCAGCCGAGCCTCGACCTCGAGCGCGACCTCGACCTGATGCGCGCGGCTCACTTCAACGTGATCCGCGTCGGCGAGTCCGTGTGGTCCACCTGGGAGCCCCGGAACGGGGAGTTCGACCTCGAGTGGCTGCAGCCCGTGCTCGACGGCGCCCACGCCCGGGGAATCGGCGTGATCCTGGGGACGCCCACCTATGCGGTTCCGCCGTGGCTGTGGCGGACCTACCCCGAGATCGCGGGCGACGTCGCCACGGGCCGGCCCCAGGGCTGGGGACGGCGGCAGGAGGTCGACATCACCCACGCCGCCTTCCGGTTCCACGCCGAGCGCGTCATCCGCGCCGTGATGGCCCGGTACGCGGCGCACCCGGCCGTCATCGGGGTCCAGGTCGACAACGAGCCGGGCGCGATGCTGCTGCACAACCACAACACCTTCGTCGGGTTCCTCGACTGGCTGCGCGTGCGCTACGGCGACGTCGAGACCCTCAACCGCGCCTGGGGACTCGTGTACTGGTCGCACCGCATCGGCGACTGGTCGGAGCTGTGGCGTCCGGACGGCAACCTGCAACCGCAGTACGCGCTGGCCTGGCGGCGCTACCAGAACGAGCTGGTCACCGACTTCATCGGCTGGCAGGCCGACCTCGTCCGGCAGTACCTGCGCGACGACCAGTTCGTCACCACGTGCGTCGCGCTCGACCGCCCGGCCGTGCACGAGGAGCAGGTGGTCCGCCGCCTCGACGTGCCGGCCCTCAACGCGTACCACGGCGTCGAGGAGCACCTCGACCTGGCCCAGCAGCTGACGCGTCCCGACCACTGGATCCGCACGGGGGTGGCTGGCCTGCTCGAGCTGGGCGACCGCGGCTACGCCCTGCGACAGGAGCGGTTCCTCGTGACCGAGACCAACCTGCAGTCGATCAACTGGTGGTGGCAGCACTTCCCGCCCTACCCGGGCCAGATCCGCCAGAGCGCGCTCGCCCTCATCGCCCGCGGCGCCTCCATGATCGAGTACTGGCACTGGCACACCCTCCACTTCGGCACCGAAACCTACTGGGGCGGCGTCCTGCCCCACAGCCAGGTGCCGGGCCGCATCTACGCCGAGGTCTCAGCGCTCGGCGACGTGCTCGCCGGGTTGGGGGACCGCCTCGACGGCTACACCCCGGACGCCGACGTCGCCCTGCTCTACTCCACCGACAGCAAGCAGTCGTTCGAGGACTTCCCGCCGCTCTGCAACGCCGATGGTTCGCCGCGCGCCAGTGCCTACCACGACATCGTTGACGCCTTCCACGCCGCCGTGCTGCACGCCGGCGCCCAGGCACGCTTCCTGCACGCCGAGCAGTGGGACGAACTCACCGCGTCGGACGCCGCGCGCCGGTTCCCCGTCCTTGTGGCCGCCGCCTTCTACGTGGCCACGACCGGGCAACTCGAAAAGCTCCGCGCCTATGCGGCCGCCGGTGGTCACCTCGTCGTCGGTCCGCGCACCGGATACGGCGACGAGGAGTCCCGGGCACGGTTCGCGGTCGCGCCCGACGTGGTCGGCCCCGCGGGCGGAGTCCACTACGAGGAGTTCACCTCGCTGCGGGCGCCCGTTCCGGTCGTCGGCGAGGGCATGGCGGTGTCCGGGGGCGCCGCCGGGCAGTGGTGGGCCGACCACCTCCTCGTGGACGACGCCGACGTGCTCGCCCGCTACGACCACCCCCAGCTGGGCCTGTTCCCCGCGGTGACCACGCGCGCCCACGGGCGCGGCCGCGTCACGTACGTGGGCACCGTGCCCGACAGGACCCTCGGCGCCGACCTCGTGCGGCACCTGGTCCCCACACCCGTCGCGGCCGCCTGGCGCCGAGACACCCCGGTCACCGTCCTGTCGGGCGTGGCCAACGGGACGAGGGTCCACTTCGTCCACAACTGGAGCGGGAGTGTCGCGCACGCGGTCACCCCCCATGGCGTCGACGACCTCGTCGGCGGCGTCCCCCTGTCTGCAGGCCACCGGCTCACCCTCGACCCGTGGGACAGCCTGGTCCTCGCCGACACCACACCACCCACCGACCCCGTCCGTCAGTCAGCCACCCAAGGAAAGTAGGCCACAGATGTCCCGTCCTCAGACCGAAGCCGAGTACCTCGCACGCTTCCCCTCCGCCCCCGTGAGCGGTTTCTCCCGTCGCACCCTGCTCGGCGGCGCCCTCGCCCTCGGCGCCCTGGGCCTGTCCGCCTGCGCGAGCGGTGGCACCTCGACCACCCCCGGCGCCGCGGCGTCCGGGGAGATCACGTTCGGCAACAAGCAGGCCGATCCGGTCCCGAAGGCCGCGATCGAGGCCGTGGCCAAGGCGTTCCAGGACGCGAACGCGGGGCTGACCGTCAAGATGAACACCGTTGCCCACACCACGTTCCAAGAGAACATCAACAACTACCTGCAGGGCTCGCCGGACGACGCCTTCGGCTGGTTCGCCGGCTACCGCGCCCGCTTCTTCGCCTCCAAGAACCTCGTCGGCGACCTCTCCGACGTGTACAACGGCATCCAGGGCATTCCCGAGGGCCTGAAGAAGGCGTGCTCCACCGAAGACGGCAAGCAGATCGTCATCCCCGCCACCTACTACCCGTGGGTCGTCCTGTACCGGAAGAGCGTGTGGGAGGAGAACGGCTACACCGTCCCCAAGACCATCGACGAGTTCAAGGCGCTCGGCGACAAGATGAAGGGCAAGGGCATCGCCCCCCTCGCGTTCGCCGACAAGGACGGCTGGGAGGCGATGGGCACCTTCGACATCCTCAACCTGCGCGTCAACGGGTACGACTACCACATCA
>CALMPQ010000012.1 GCA_937872005.1 uncultured Propioniciclava sp. | reverse complement strand
TGGTCCGGCGACGGCTCCCGCCTGCTGACCGGGGACTCGGAGCAACGCCTCCACGTGTGGGCCACCGACTCCATGGCGCTCCTCCGCTCCGAGCGCCTCCCCGCGCTCGTCCAGTCGGTCGGCTGGGTGGGGCCGGAGCCGATCGCGACGGCGGTGGACGGCACGCTCATGCGCTGGCCCGCCACCTCTCCGACCCTGCGCCAAGGGGGCGGGCGGCTCTACTACCTCGCCGCGGACGCCGCCGGGTCGCGCCTGGCCGCCACCGACCAGCTGGCCCGCCACGTGGAGCTGTGGGGCCTGCAGGCGCGGGCCGACGGCCCGGAACTCCTGGTGTTCCCCGAGGGGCTGGACGTCGCGGTGTCCACCGCGATGTCGCCCGCCGGCGACCGCGTCGTCGGGTCCACCCGGGACGGCCAGGTCGTCGTCTGGGACATCGCCGACGCTCGACGGGGGATCCCGCGCGTCTCCCGCATCACCCCCGAGGGGAACCTGGTGTCGATCGCCATCAGCCCCGACGGATCCCTCCTCGCCGCCGGCCTGTACGGCGGACGCGGGACCGTCCTCGCCCGCATCCAGCCCGACAGCAGCGTGGTCCCGCTCGCGACCCTGCCCACCGCGGTGCCGCAGCTGGTGAGCTTCTCCCCCGATGGACGGTTCCTCCAGGTCGGGATCGCCTCGGGGAGCGTCGACCTGTGGGAGGTCACGGACCCCTCCCACCCCCGTCAGGCAGGCTCGGTGCCGACCGCGACCAACCCGGGGGCGTCCACCTTCGCCCCGGCCGGGGCCCGGCTGGCCCTGGGCACGGACGCCGGCGAGGTGGCCCTGTGGGACTGGAGCGACCCCGACCACCCCGCCCTGGTGCGGCGCCTGCTCGGCCCCCGCGCCGGCATCAACGCCGTCGCGTTCTCCCCCGACGGGTCGGTGGTGGTCGCCGGCGGGGCGGGGGGCACCCTCTGGGGCTGGGACCTGACCACCGACGATCACGACCCCGAGTTCGCCCTGCCGGCCGACATGGGCGCGATCCATGACGTGGAGTTCGTCGACGGCACCACGGTCGCCCTCACCGGCGCGACGGGGGACGTTCGGCTCTGGGGCATCGACGCGACCCGTGCCCGCACCGCCCTGTGCGCGGCCCGCGGGGAGCCCCTGACGGCCGACGAGTGGGACCGCCACCTGCCCGGCATCGAGCCCCGGGACCCCTGCAGGACGCGGTGACCGGGGGCGACAGCGCCTCGTACACAGGTTCGTACGAGTCCATACAGCCTAGCCATGGCACAGTCGGGTCGTTCAGGGGTTGACTGGCACCATGGTCGTCCACGTCTGACCCACGCACGGGCCATCCGCCGCCGAGCCGCCCCGCCCGGCGCCACTCACTCGGCCGACAGCCGCGCCACCACCCGAGGTTCGGGGGCCCGCAGCGCCGACAAGGTCGGCAGGAAGGTGGCCGCGACCATGACCACGCCGGTTGCCCCCACCCCCAGGAGCCACGCCGACGCCGGCACGGCGATCGCCGGAACGAGTCCCGCGACACTGAACGAGACGACCAGGAAGGTCACCATCACCCCGAGGGCCGCGCTGGCGGGGATCGCGGCGGTGACCGTCAGGATGATCGCCTCCAGTACCGGCAGGAGGCGCCGCTGGTTCGGAGTGGCGCCGGTGATGCCGACGAGGGCGAGTTCGGCGTCCCTCTGCTTGCTCATCATGAACAGGTTGCCGACGCCACCGGCCAGGGCGATCGCGAGCGCGGGGCCGAGCAGGGAGAGGAAGGCCCCCATGCCCGCCTTGTCGAGCTGGATCGTCTGCTCGAAGCCACTGGCGACGCTGGTGGCGTGGATGGTGGGGCCCAGGGAGAGCAGCCCGAGCATCAACCCGATGGTGAAGGTGATCGGCACGACGGATCGGGTGAATCGTGCCCCGCGCACGTAGATGTTCCGGCGGGCCAACTGCCACATCGGGTCGCGGGACGGGATGAGGGCCGTCCACCCGCGCGCGAGCGGGCTGACCAGGGCGGGCGCCGCGAGCGCCACCGCGATGAGGAACACGACCAGCGCGGCCAGGGACACCTGCAGGTAGGTGCTGACCGTCTCCTTGCCCATGAGGCCCGCGATGACGGGGATGGCCGCGAACATGACGGCGATGGCGCCGAGCGCGAGGGCGACGCCCACCCAGCCGATGACCCGCACGCGCCCCGGCGGTGCGGCGGAGGCCTGGCGCAACGCCTCGACGGGCGGGATGGCCGCGGCGCGCCGGGCCGGCCCGAAGCCGCCGAGCAGGGCGACCCCGACCACACCGAGGTTCGCCAGGAGCATGCCGCCGATGTTGTACACCGGGGCGGGCTGCTCGATCGTGAGGCCCGACTCGGTGCCGACGGTCAGGAAGTGGAGGTAGGCATCCAGCGTTGCCACGGCGATGATGTCGGCCACCACGGCGCACGCGAGGGCGACGCTGACGAGCTGCAGCATGACCGTGCGCGTGACCTGGGCGGGGGACGCCCCTGCGAGGGCCAGCCGGGCCAGGCTGCCGCGCCGCGAGTCGATCACCATGCTCGCACTCGTCGCGATCACCACGAGCGCCACCAACCCCGAGAACACGAAGTTGCTGATCGGCGACAGGGTGAACTCGGCGCTGGATTCCATCACCAGCCGACCCTGCGCCACGGCCTCCAACCCGGACGCCAGCACGAGCGCCGAGTTGGCGAACGACAGGTTGGCCACCACGAACGCGAGGGAGACACCGAGCCAGGCGGGCCAGGAATCCCGGAGCTCAGCCAGATGGAGGCGCTGCACGGCTCAGCCCGCCTGCGTGGTCAGGGACGCCAGCCGCGCGGCGACTTGCTGGACGCTGCCGCCCACGAGCTCGTCGACGAGCAGGCCGTCGCGCATGAACAGCACCCGGTCGCACGCGGCGGCCACCTTCGGGTCGTGCGTGACGACCAGCACGCAGCGGCCCGGGCTGTGGGCGATACGGACCAGTTCGGCCAGCACGAGTTCACCGGTGCGGACGTCGAGGGCACCCGTCGGCTCGTCGGCGAAGATCACCTCGGGCCGCTGCGTCAGGACGCGGGCCAGCGCCACGCGCTGCTGCTCGCCGCCGGACATGCTCGGCGGGCGGGCGTCCCTGCGCTCGGACAGGCCGACGGCGGCGAGGGTCTGCTCCACGAGGCCGGCCGGCGGCTTGGCGCGGCCGAGGGTGTAGGGCAACGTGACGTTCTCGGTGGCCGTGAGCGTCGGGATGAGGTTGTAGGACTGGAAGACGAAGCCGACCATCGTGCGCCGCATCTTGGCCAGGTCGGCGCGGGACAGGCTGTCGAGAGCCTGCCCCGCCAGCGTCACCGTGCCGGTGGTCGGGGTCTCGAGCCCGGCCAGACAGTAGAGCAGCGTGGACTTGCCCGAGCCGGACGGCCCCATCACGGCGACCATCTCCTGCTCGGTGACCTGCACGCTGACGCCGTGCAGGATCTCGACGGTGCCGTTGCCCACGGCGTAGGACTTGCGGAGGTCGTGCGCGGCGATGAGCGGCTGGGGGCTGTGCTGTCGAGCGGGAACCTCCGCGGTGATCTGGTGGGTCATGGGAACTCCTCAGGGTGGACCTGTTCCCCACCCCAGCAGGAGGCGTCCCGGGCGACAACGCCCACGGTGGGACTCTGCCCAAACGTTAAGGGGTCGGGTTAGGCTCGGCCTCGACACCACCCTGGGAGATCACCATGATGCGTTCCGCCGAGCAGCGCAGCCGGCTGGCCGCCTCGACGCTGCTCGCGTGCCGCGTGCTGGTCATCGTCCTCGGCCTGCTCGACCTGGTGTCGACGTTGGCCACCCCCCGCTTCGGCCCCGTGGTGATGGTCCTGGCCGGGATGGCCTTCGTCTCCGTCGTCGCAGCCACGCGCCGCGCCGGCTGGGGCGTCGCACTCGCTGCGATACCCATCGCCGCGGATCCCTTCTTCCCCCACACCGTGACTGGGGCGCTCCCGATGCTCGTCACGGCGGCTTCGGCCGCGGTGACGTGGCGGCTGCGCCCCCTGCTGGTGCTGGCGTTGGCCTACGCCGCAGTCATCGGGGTGGACGCGGCGCTCGTGGGGATCCCGGTGCGCACGGCGATGCTCGCCGTCGACGTGCTCGTCGGCCTGGCGGTCGGCTGGGGGCTCCGAGTCCTGCTGCGCCGCGCCCGCGAGGGTGAGGAGCGCATCGCGACGCTGGAGCACCGCGTCGCCGAGGTGCGCCGCGACGAGCGGGCCTCCCTCGCCGACGAACTCTCCGTGCTGCTCGTGGATGACCTCGCGGCATCCGCCGCTTCCCTCGACCGGGGACTCCCCGAGGGCGACACGGGAGCATTGGCCAGCACCCTCGAGGTCGTCGAGGAGCGTTCCCGCGCGTCGCTGGCGCGACTGCGCCAGTTGGTGTCCACGCTGCGCTCCCCCGACCAGGCCGAGCCGGGCACTCCGCTCGACCTCGTCGAGGGGGTGGAGGAGGTGGAGGACGTGCTCGTGGGCCACGGGCACCCCGTCGACCTGGCGATCGCCGGCATCCCCGCCCACGTGGCCACCCAGCCCGCCGCGTTGCTCCTCGAGTGCCTGCGCGCGGCCGCCGAGCACGCCCGCGCACACGCCCCTGCCGGGGGGTCGTGCACGATGGGGGTGGCCGGCTCCGCCCAGGCCTTGGAGCTGCGCGTCGCGCATGACCTGCGCCCCGGGACCACACCGGAGGCGTCCATGACGGGCCTCCGCCGGGCCATCGAGGGAATCCGGGCCCGCGGCGGGTCCGTCGAGGTGCGCACCGGAGACCGGTGGGAGCTCATCGCGACGATCCCCCTGCGCACCGAGCAGCGCCCGATGCTGGATCCCGCCACGGGGTCACGGTTCCTCCGCCTCCCCGCCATCCTCGGCCGGATCGCGCTGACGGTTTCTGCCCTGGTGGGCCTGGCCCTCGAAGGCCCGCAGACACTCACCCTGATGCTCGGTGGGGCCCCCGGATGGCCGACCAGCACGTTGTGGTCGCTGCTGTGGCTCGGCTTGGCCCTCGCGGGCTGGTCCGCGCGCGCCGCGGCGCTGCTGCTCGCGGGTGGCCTCGCCGGGGGCCTGGCGGTCTGGACCGGCACCGCTGCGGGCCTGGCGCTCGTCCCCCAGGTCCTGCTGACCGGAGCGCTCACCGGCGTCCTGGTCGCCCATCGACCCCGGTGGCTGCTGGCCTGCTTCATCGGGTGGGCGGTCTACCTGCCCCTGTGGAGTCGGGGGGAGATGGACGCCGCCACCTGGGTCGCCGCCTTGATCTTCCCCTGCTTCGGCGGGCTGGTCGGCCTGACGGTCCACCACTTCTCGGGCGCCCGGGCCGCCCAGCTCGCGGAACTCGCACGCCTCGGTGTCGAGCACGCCCAGGCCCGCGCCCAGGAGCGGCGCCAGCTCGCCGGAGAACTCCACGACATCGTGGCGCACCAACTCTCCCTGATCAGCCTGCAGGTCATGGCCCAGCGCGGGGCGTCCGATGCGACGGCGCTGCGAACCACAGCGGAACAGGTCGCCGCCATCACGGCAAGCGCCCGCGCCGACCTGACCACGCTGGTCACCGTCATGCGGGCGCACCACGAGGGGGCGACGGCCGACCGCGCCGAGGCGGGGCAGGCCACGTGGCTGACGCCGCCGCATGCCACCGAGGGGGCGGCGGTCACCCTGCGCGAGGCCGGGTACCCCGTCACGGCCCCGGCGCCGGCCGACCTCGATCGCTGCGACCCAACCCTGGCCAGGACGGTGGCGCGGATCCTGCGCGAGGCGACCACCAACATCCTGCGCCACGCCCCCGTGGGCAGCCCCTGCACCATCGCGGTGACCGACCGCGACGGCGTCGTGGAGGTGATCGTCACGAGCACCCTCCCCGACGCGCCGCTCAGCAGCCCCCACTCGACGGGCCACGGGCTGCTGGGTCTGGAGGAGCGCGTGACCCTGACCGGCGGCACCTTCAGCGCCGGCCCCGAGGGGGACCTGTGGGTCGTCCACGCACGTCTGCCCCAACGGGAGCCGGCGCGGTCGCCCCGGTCAGGTGCCCAGCGGGGGCAGCGCGTCGGGGTCGACGATGCCGAGCTGGATCGTGCGAACGAGCACCTGCGTCCGCGACCCCACCCCCAGCTTGTCGGCCACCCGCGTCAGGTACTGCTTCACTGACCCCTCCGAGAGGTGCATCCGCGCACCGATCTGCGCGTTGGTGAGCCCGTGGGCCAACCACTGGGTCACCTCCAGCTCCCGCGGGGTGAGGCCGTGGTCGGGGGCGGGGCGGGGGGCGGCGTCCACGACCAGGGTCGAGACGAGCTCGCGGCGGACGCCCGACGAGAGCGGCATCT
>CALMPQ010000011.1 GCA_937872005.1 uncultured Propioniciclava sp. | reverse complement strand
CCTGAATCCACCGGCCTGGTAGCGGTGCGTTAAGCGAGGAAGTGCCCTCTGGTAAGGGAGAATGGGACTTGTCTAGAGTTCCGTAGCTCCCCCAAGAAGGGCACTTCCGAGATGCAACTGTCTCACACCCCCGGCCGAATGTCGGCGTCGTTCGACGAGCCCAACCTGGTCGGGTCCGCCGGCCTGGTGCCAGCGATGATGCTGGCCGGCCGGGTCGGACTGGTGCAGGTGGCGGATGAGTTGTTGACGGTGCCCGGCGCGAAGGGCTGTGCGGGGACCAAGCTCACCTCCGTGCTGGCCGGGATGCTGGCCGGCGCGGACAGCATCGACGACCTCGACGTCCTGCGGCACGGTGCGATGGCCAGACTGTTCGGAGGGGTACGGGCACCGTCCACGCTGGGAAGCTTCCTGAGGTCGTTCCGGTTCGGGCACGTCCGCCAACTCGACGCCGTCGCAGCCCGCACCCTGTGCCGGCTGGGCGAACGGGTGCCTGGCCTGCTGCCCACCGGGCCGGTGGTGTGGCTCGATGTCGATGACACGATCAAACCTGTCTACGGCCGCGGCAAGCAGGGCGCCCAGCACGGCTACACCCGGGTGCGCGGGTTGAACGCCCAACTCGCGACGGTGTCCGGCCCTGACATCGCGCCGGTGATCGCGGCCGCTCGGCTCCGTCGTGGCGCAGCATCCTCCGCGCACGGCGCGGTCCGGTTGGTCCGCGACGCCCTGGCCACCCTGCGCCGCGCGCACGTGGCCGGCCCGGTGCTGGTCCGGGCGGATTCGGCCTACTACCAGCAAGCCTTGGTCGCCGCGATCGTCAAGGCCGGCTGCCAGTTCTCGATCGGAGCCCGCCTCAACAAGGGGGTCCGTGCCCAGATCGCCACCATCGACGAGCAGGCGTGGACCCCCATCGTGTACCCCAACGCGATCGTTGACCCCGACACCGGCGAACTGATCTCCTCGGCCGAAATCGCCGAAGTCGGCTACACGGCGTTCACCTCGCATGGGCGTGGGAAGGTCACCGCCCGGTTGATCGTCCGCCGGGTCCCCGAACGCAACACCAAGAAACTCGCCGCCGCCGCCCAGGACGGCCTGTTCCAGGTGTGGCGTTACCACGCCCTGTTCACCAACCAGACCGCCCCGTTGGTCGAGGCGGAGAAGACCCACCGTGGCCACGCGATCATCGAGCAGGTGTTCGCCGACCTGAAAGCCGGCCCGTTGGCGCACCTGCCGTCGAAATCGTTCAACGCCAACGGTGCCTGGCTCGCCCTCGCCACCATGGCGTTCAACCTCACCCGGGCCCTCGGCGTCACCGCCGGGGGCCGCTACCGCAGGGCCGAGACGGCGACCATCCGCGCCCACCTCATCCACACACCAGCGCGCGTCGCCACCTCGGCGCGTCGGGTTCGTCTACACCTACCCACCCGATGGCCCTGGGCCGCCCACTGGCAGCGGCTGTGGACCGCGATCATGACCACCTGACCCACACGCCACCAGACCGTCACGACCAAGGAAACCCAAGTGGAAGACCCGGACAGACCGGGCGATCACGCATGCCCGCACACCCTCGTGACGTCAATCCCAGACGGGATCCACAAGCACAAACACACGCACAACGTCAACCGGTGGATTGAGG
>CALMPQ010000010.1 GCA_937872005.1 uncultured Propioniciclava sp. | reverse complement strand
AGAACGACGACCGGACGTGCACCGGGACGTTCTCGCGGCGGGCGTACTCGACGCAGCGCAGGTGCAGGATCTTGGCGCCGTTGGCGGCCATCTCCAGCATCTCCTCGTACCGGATCTCGGGGATGCGCTGCGCACCCGGCACGATGCGGGGGTCGGCGGTGAAGACACCGTCGACGTCGGAGTAGATCTCGCAGTAGTCGGCGCCCAAGGCGGCGGCCAGCGCCACCGCGGTGGTGTCGGACGCCCCGCGGCCCAGCGTGGTCACGTCCTTCGTCGTCTGCGAGACGCCCTGGAAGCCGGCGACGATGACGACGTCGCCCTCCTCCAGCGCCGAGTGGATGCGGCCGGGCGTGATGTCGATGATGCGGGCGTCGCCGTGCTTCTCGGTGGTGATCACGCCGGCCTGGCTGCCGGTGAACGAGCGGGCGGTGTGGCCGAGGTCGTTGATCGCCATCGCCAGCAGGGCCGCGCTCATGCGCTCACCCGCGGTCAGCAGCATGTCGAGCTCGCGCGGCCGCGGGCTGGGGCTGACCTCCTGGGCCAGGTCCAGCAGCTCGTCGGTGGTGTCGCCCATGGCGGACACGATCACGACGATGTCGTTGCCCTGCTCCTTGGTGTCGACGATCCGCTTGGCGACGCGCTTGATGCTGGCGGCATCCGCCACCGATGAACCACCGAACTTCTGCACGACCCGCACGGGCGACTCCCTTGCTCGAAACGACCGCGGTCAACTCTGCCACGGGTTGGACCTGCGTGCGAGGATGGTCCGGAACCAGGAGGACTGCATGACCCACGACCCCGTCCCCCAGCGGCTCTCCGACGCCGAGCGGGACGCCGCCGCCACCATGCTGCGCGAGCACTTCGAAGCCGGACGCCTCGACAACTCCGAGTTCGACGAGCGGCTGTCTGCGGCCCTGGCCGCCCGGTTCAGCGCCGATCTGGACGCCCTGTTCGGCGACCTGCCCGAGCCCCGGCCGGGTCTCGGGGCGCGTCCCTTCGCCGCGACGGCTCCCCTGCCCGCACCGAGGCCGGACGCCGGCGTCCCGGCCCCGTCAACCGGCGGGACGGACTGGGTCGGCGTCGCGCGCGGCGCGATCTGGCCGGCCGCGATCATCCTGGCGATTTTCGTGGGCAATTGGGGCCTGTTCATCGCCATCGCCATCATCGGCTCGATCGTGCTGGGCCAGATCGCCAACAACCAGCGCAAGCCTCCCCCCTACCTGGGCCGCTAGGTTTGCCCCATGCGTGGGGAGTACAAGGTTCCGGGCGGCAAGCTGGTGGCCGCCGAGGTCGAGGTCGCCGACGGGGTCATCACGAAGGCGTTCGTGCAGGGTGACTTCTTCTTGGAGCCCGACGACGCCCTCGAAGACATCAACGCAGCCCTGATCGGCCTCCACGAGACGACGAACGCCGAGCACCTCGGACGCGCGATCGAGGCGTCCCTGCCCGAGGGCGTGGAGATGATCGGGTTCACGCCCACCGCCGTGGCCATCGCGGTGCGCCGGGCGCTGGGTCGTGCGACCAGCTGGGCCGACCACACCTTCGACCTGATCGGGCCCGTCACGATGGATCCGGCCATGCACGTCGCGCTGGACGAGGTGCTGACGCGCGAGGTGGCGTCCGGCGAACGGCCGCCGACGCTGCGGTTCTGGGACTGGGACTCCGCCCTCGTCGTCATGGGCTCGTTCCAGAGCTACGTCAACGAGATCGACCAGGCCGGCGCCGACCGTCACGGCATCCGCGTGGTGCGGCGCATCTCCGGCGGCGGGGCGATGTTCATGGAGCCGGGCAACTGCATCACCTACTCGCTGCACGTCCCCACCTCGCTCGTCGAGGGCCTGAGCTTCGAGCAGAGCTACGCGTTCCTCGACGACTGGGTGATGACGGCGCTGACCGACGTCGGCATCGAGGCGCGGTACGTCCCGTTGAACGACATCGCCTCCGACCAGGGGAAGATCGCGGGGGCGGCGCAGAAGCGGTTCGCGTCCGGTGCGGTGCTGCACCACGTGACGATGGCCTACGACATCGACGCCGACAAGATGCTCGACGTGCTGCGGATCGGCCGGGAGAAGATGTCGGACAAGGGCACCAAGTCGGCCAACAAGCGGGTCGACCCGATGCGCTCACAGACGGGACTCCCGCGCGACGAGATCATCCGACGCTTCATGGCATCGTTCGCCGCCACGCACGAGGTGCGTGAGGGGAGTTACGCCGAGGCCGAACTCACCGCCGCGCGGGAGCTGATGGAGTCCAAGTTCCTCACGGACGCCTGGACCCACCGGGTGCCCTAGCGTCAGTTGCGACGCGGGTTGGCCGGGTCGTCAGGCCCGTCGAGCACCTCACGGACCGGGCCACGGCCGTCACGGTCGCTGTCGAGCAGCGGGCCGTCGTCGTAGGCGCGGTCGCGGTCGTAGTCCTCGGGCAGGCGGTCGCCATCGAGGCCACGGTCGCGGTCGGCGTGCGGGTCCAGACCCACGTCGCCACGACGGTCGCTCGGCGAGCCGTCGGGACCGTCGAGGACCTCACCCACCGGGCCACGCCCGTCACGGTCACGGTCGAAGAGCGGGCCATCCTCACGGCCCTCGTCCTGCCAGCGGCGCGTACGCAGCTGATCGTCGGCCAACTCGCCGCCGAGTCCGCCGGCGCCGACGCCGTAGTAGGAGTAGAGCTCGTCCTCCTGGGCGCGGTCGAGGTGCCCGTCCTCGTCGACGTTGGGCGCATCCTTGACGCGGTCCTTGTCGTGGGCGAGGACCAGGCGGCCGTCGTCCTCGAAGCGGGACCCGTCGAGCGGGGCGAAACTGGTGCGGAGGCCGAAGAAGCCGGTGTTCACGGTGACCCACATGGGCTGGCCGGACTGGTCGTCCAAGTACACCTCACCGACATTCCCGATCCGGTCCCCGTTGCGGTCGTAGGCGACAGCGCCACGGATTCGGTCGATGTCCATCTCGTTGTACATCTTGCATCCTTCCGTTCGTCGGATACCTTCCAGCCTTGCCTAGCAATAGCTCACTGACAAGGGGAAACGGATGCAGATCTGCTTACCACCCCACCCATGGGGGTCGCCTCACCCCCACGGGGGAAGCTGGGCCTACTCCTCGGAGTTCTGGGACTCCTGGACGCGTTCGTCCCCCTCACGCGTCGCTCCGGGCGGTCCGTCGGGGTTCTGCTGGGCGTGGGCACGACGACCGGTGGGGTCATCGACATCCTGCGCGCTGCGCAGGGCCATGTCGGGGTCGGTGTTGCCCGGGTCCTCGATCGTCTCGGTGACCTCGTCGGCGGGAACGTCACTGGTCATGCGCCCCAGTTTCCCCCACCCAGGGGGTCGCGACAAGGGGTGATGCGTTCAGTCCCCGGGCAGCAGGGGGCCGCCCTCATTGATCCACCGCCGGGTCCGACGCCGTTCGGCGGCGATGTCGGCGTGCGGGTCGGGCACGCCGTAGTGGGCGTACAACTCCTCCTCCTGCGTGCTGTCGAGGTGCCCGTGCTCGCGGAGTTGGGGCGCCCCCGTCACCACCGCGCCGTCGTGGGGCAACACGAGGTGACCCGGGCGCTCCAGGTGCGAACCCTGCAGTGGCGCGATGGTGTGGTGGCCCCCGAACAGCCCCGTGCGGACCGACACCCACAGGGGCACTCCCGTGTCGTCATCGAGGAACACCTCACCCACGTCGCCGATCCGGTGCCCGGACCGGTCGTAGGCGACGGCTCCCTGGATCCGATCGAGGTCAGCTTCGCTGTACATGCCCACACCCCTGTCTCCCGAGTTTCTCCACGATACAGTGGAAAAACTCGGGAGTCGAGGGTCAGACCTTGGCGATCGCGAAGCTCAGGCCCAGCTCGTCGTCGGTGGTGACAGCACCGTCGGGCTCACCCTCCGTCATCGTCGTGGCCAGCACCTCGTCGGCCACCAGCTCGGACGCCTCACGCAGCGCCTCGGCGAGCTCCCCGGCGGCCGCCCAGGTGAGGCTGATCCGGTCGGACACCTCCAGGCCGCTGGACTTGCGCGTGTCCTGGATGAGCCGGATGACCTCACGCACCAGGCCGGCGCGCACCAGTTCGGGGGTCAGTTCGAGGTCGAGCGCGACGGTCTCGCCCTGCTCGTTCACCACCGACCAGCCCTCGCGCGGGCGCTCGGAGATCAGCACCTCCTCGGCCGTCACGACGGTGCCGCCGTCCCAGTCCACCGTGGCCTCCCCGTTCTCGGCGAGCGCAGCGGCCAGGGCCGCGGCGTCGGCGTCGGCGATGGCCTGGGCCACCTTGGGGGTGTCCTTGCCGAAGCGCCTGCCCAGCGCACGGAAGTTGCCCTTGGCCGAGTAGTCGACCAAGTCGCCGGCCTTGGCGAACGACTCGACCGCACCCACGTTGAGTTCGGCGGCGATCTCGGCCACCAGCTCGTCGTTCAGGCGGGCGAAGGACGCCGACGGCACCAGGATGCGGCTCAGCGGCTGGCGCGTCTTGACCTGCGCCTCCGACCGGGCGCCGCGGCCCAGCTCGACCAGGCGCCGGGTGAGGCGCATGGACGCCACCAGCTCGGCATCCAGACCCTCGGCGTCCACGGTCGGCCAGGCGGCGAGGTGCACCGACTCGGGAGCGTCGGGCACGGCGGCGACGACCAGGTCCTGCCAGACGCGCTCGCTGATGAACGGCGCCATCGGCGCCATGAGGCGGGCGACGGTGTCGATGGTCTCGTGGAGCGTCCACAGGGCGGCGGGCTCGCCGTCCCAGAAGCGGCGGCGGCTGCGGCGGACGTACCAGTTCGAGAGGTCGTCGACGAACTCGGCCAGCAGGGTGCCCGCGCGCTGGGTGTCGAAGTTCTCCAGGGCGTCCGTCACGTCGCGGACGAGCTCGTTGCGCACGGCGACGAGCCAGCGGTCCATGACGGGGCGCCCGGCCACCGCAGGGGCTGAGCCGGTCGGCGTCCAGTGGTTGGTGCGGGCGTACAGCGACTGGAAGCTGACCGCGTTCCAGAAGGTGAGGAGCACCTTGCGGACCGTCTCCTGGATGGTGGTGTGACCGACCCGGCGCGACGCCCAGGGCGAACCACCCGCGACCATGAACCAGCGCACGGCGTCGGCCCCGTGCTGGTCCATGAGGGGGATGGGCTCGAGGATGTTGCCCAGGTGCTTGGACATCTTGCGGCCGTCCTCGGCGAGGATGTGGCCCAGGCACAGCACGTTCTTGAAGTCGGACTGGTCGAACACGAGCGTGCTCACGGCCATCTGGGAGTAGAACCAGCCACGGGTCTGGTCGATCGCCTCGCAGATGAAGTCGGCTGGGAAGGCCTGCTCGAAGCGCTCCTTGGAGCCCTCGACCCAGGGGTAGCCCCACTGCGCGAAGGGCATGGAGCCCGAGTCGTACCAGGCGTCGATGACCTCGGGGACGCGGTGGCTCGGCTTGCCGCAGGTCGGGCAGCCGAAGGTGATGTCGTCGACGAACGGGCGGTGCGGGTCGAGCTCGTCGAGGTCCTGCCCGGCGAGCTGGCCGAGTTCGGCGAGGGAGCCGACGCAGACCTGGTGGTCGTCCTCACAACGCCAGATGGGCAGCGGCGTCCCCCAGTAGCGCTTGCGCGACAGCGCCCAGTCGATGTTGTTCTTCAGCCAGTCGCCGTAGCGCCCGTGCTTGATGTGCTCGGGGTACCAGTTGGTCTTCTCGTTCTCGCGCAGCAGGGCGTCCTTGATCGCCGTGGTGCGGATGTACCAGGACGGCTGCGCGTAGTAGAGCAGCGTGGTGTGGCAGCGCCAGCAGTGCGGGTAGCTGTGGTCGTAGTCGAGCACGCGGAACATCAGGCCGCGCGCCTGCAGGTCGGCGACGAGTGCCTTGTCGGCGGTCTTGAAGAACTGGCCCCCGACCAGTTCGATGCCTTCTTCGAAGGTGCCGTCGGGGCGGATGGGGTTCACCATCGGCAGCCCGTAGGCGCGGCAGGTGATCATGTCGTCCTCACCGAAAGCCGGGGCTTGGTGCACGAGTCCGGTGCCGTCCTCGACGGTGACGTAGTCGGCGTTGACGACGTAGTGGGTGCCGCCGACGACATCGGGGAACTCGACCAGGTCGAAGGGCCGCTCGTAGCGCCAGCCCTCCATCTCCTTGCCGGTGAACGACGGGCCCAGCTTCCAGTCCTCACCGAGCACCTTCTCGGCGAGCGGCTCGGCGATGACGAGCGTGTCGTCGTCCTTCGAGGCGACCACGTAGGTGACGTCGGGGTGCGCGGCGACGGCGGTGTTGGAGACGAGCGTCCAAGGCGTGGTCGTCCAGACGAGCAGGTCGGCCTTGCCCTCGAGCGGGCCGCTGGTCAGCGGGAAGCGGACGTAGACCGACGGGTCGGTGACGTCCTCGTAGCCCTGGGCGAGCTCGTGGTCGGACAGCGTCGTGCCGCAGCGGGGGCAGTAGGGGGCGACGCGGTAGTCCTCCACCAGCAGGCCGGCGTCGTGGATCTGCTTGAGGCTCCACCACACCGACTGCACGAACTCGGGGCTCATGGTCCAGTAGGCCTCGTCCATGTTCACCCAGTAGCCCATGCGCTCGGTGAGACCGGTCCAGGCGTCGACGTGGCGGGTGACCGACGCGCGGCAGCGCTCGTTGAACGCCTCGACGCCATAGGCCTCGATGTCGGCCTTGCCGGAGAAGCCCAGCTCCTTCTCGACGGCAAGCTCGACGGGCAGTCCGTGGCAGTCCCACCCGGCCTTCCGGTCGACGCGGAAGCCCTGCATCGTCTTGAACCGCGGGAACACGTCCTTGAACGCGCGCGCCTCGATGTGGTGGGTGCCCGGCATGCCGTTGGCCGTGGGCGGGCCCTCGTAGAAGGTCCATCGGGGGCCGTCGGCCGTCTGCGCCAAGGACTTGGTGAAGGTGTCGTTGTCGCGCCAGAACGCGAGCACCTCGTGCTCGAGCGCGGGCAGGTCGACCTGCGGTGCGACGGCGTTGTACCCGGGCTGGGTGGTCATGTGTTCCCTCTTCGTCTGACTCGTGCGGACGAAGGGACGAGGCGAACCCCGCGGTACCACCCTTCTTGGACGCCGGCCCGTGGCCGACACCCCACTCTTGCTCGCCGCGGCCGGTTCTAGTGAGGACGCCGTGCGTCCCGTTCTTCCGGCAGCTCCGGGGTGATGGCCCCATCAATGCCCTGCGGACTCGCCTAGTCTACGAACGACGTCAACGCCGGCGAAATCGGAGGCAATCGGTGGATGGGCTGCTGTGGTTCCTGACGGGCGTGGGTGCGCTCGCCGTGGTGGGCTCGTTCGTGCTCCTGCGCAAGGTCCCCAAGGAGATCCGGCCGGTCGCGTTCGTGCCCCTCGCCGTGGTGCTGGTCGGGTTCGTGATCGGCGGCCTCGCCCTGACGGGCGTCTTCGGCTGACCGTCAGGGGGTGAGGACGACCTTGCCCAACACCTCACCCGCCGCCAGCGCGCCCATCGCGGCGGGAAGGTCGTCGAAGCCGACCACCCGGTCGATCCGGGGCCGGACGCCCGCGCGCTCCATGAGCGCCATGACGCCCGCGAGTTCCTCCTTGTTGCCCATGGTCGAGCCGATGACCCGCAACTGCAGGAAGAAGACGCGGTTGAGGTCCGCGGGCGGGTTGGCGCCGGACGTCGCGCCGCACACCACGACGGTGCCGCCGGGGCGCAGCGACTTCAGCGAGTGCGACCAGGTCGCCTCACCCACGGTCTCCACGACGAGGTCCACCCGCTCGGGCAGGCGCGCGCCCGGCTCGAAGGCCTCGTCGGCACCGAGCGAGCGGGCGAAGTCGCGCTTGGCCTCGGTGCGGGCGGTGGCCCACACCCGGTGGCCGAGGGCCTTGGCGAGCTGGATGGCCGCCGAGGCGACCCCTCCCGAGGCGCCCTGGACCAGGACCGTGCCCGGCTTCCACAGCCCGGTGTCGCGCGTGAGCATCCGGAACGCGGTGAGGTAGGCGGTCGGGACGCACGCGGCTTCCTCGAAGGTGAGGGCAGCCGGCTTGTCGACCACGTTGCGCTCCGGCACGACCACCCACTCCGCGAGGGTGCCCTGGTGTACCTCGGAGAGCAGCGACCGCTTGGGGTCGAGCGTGTCGTCCCCGGCCCAGCCGTCCGAGGAGATGACCGGGTGGACGACGACTTCACGCCCCTCGTCCGTGGTGCCCGCGGCGTCCGTGCCGAGGATCATCGGCATGCGCTCGGGCGGCAGGCCCACCCCGCGCAGCGACCACACGTCGTGGTGGTTCAGCGAGGCGGCTCGTACCCGGACGCGTACCCACCCCTGCCGCACCTCGGGGTCGGGTCGCTCCCCCACGATCAGGGCGGCCAGCGGATCGGCCGGGTTGGCAGTTTCTACGTATGCAGCGCGCATGGCTCCAGACTAGGCTGACGCGATGCCCACCGCCACGATCGACGACGTGCGCCGGGCACGGCGCATCCTGCTGCACGGCGTGACGGGGTCGGGGAAGTCGACCGCGGCGCTCGCCCTGGGCGCCCGGCTGGGGCTGCCCGTTCACCTCTCCGACGACGAGTTCGGCTGGCTGCCCGGGTGGGTTCAGCGGTCGGCCGACGAGATGCGCACGCTCGCCGGCGCGGCGGCGTCCGAGCCGGCGTGGGTGTTCGACACCGCCTACGGCTCCTTCCGCGACGTGGTCGAGCCGCACGCCGACGTGATCCTCGGGCTGGACTACCCCCGCTGGCTGAGCCTGGGCCGCCTCGTCCGACGCACGCTGGGCCGCGTGCTGACGCAGGAGCCGGTCTGCAACGGCAACACCGAGAACTGGCGGGGGATCGCCTCCCGCGAGTCGATCATCGCGTGGCACTTCCGCAGCTTCACCCGCAAGCGGCGGGCGATGCGCGCGTGGGCCCGACGCCCCGATGGGCCGCCTGTGCTCCTGCTGTCCCACCCGCGCGACCTGTCGCGCCTGCTGGCCGACCTCTAGGCTCGGGCGCCATGCCCCACCCCTCGGACTACCTGGCAGCCTTCGACAAGCCGCCGTTCCTGTTCGCCGTGACCGGCGCCCGCGCGCTTCCCGGCCCCCCACTGGTCGCGCTGATGACGGAGCTGGACGGCACGGAGTCGGCCAACAAGTCCGTGCTCTCGCGCATGGTCGACTGGGGCCACCTCGCCGTGGAACGCTCCGGGCGCGTCGGCGTCTACCGCCTCGGCGGCACACTCCGGGAGGACTACGAGGCGATCGCCGCCCGCCGGAGGCCCGACCCGTGGGACGGCCGCCTCCACGCCCTCCTGCTCGACCCCGACGGCGTGGACAGCGTCGAGCGCGAGCGCTTCCGGTCCGCGGCGGTGCGCCACGGCTACCGCGTCCTGCAGCCCGGCCTGCTCATCGGGGCGCGGGACGCCAGCGCGCCGCTGGTCGGCTGGGTGCGCGACCTGGGCGCCACCGCGTTCTGGATGGACGCAGACGCCGCCAGGCTGCGTGCCCTCGTCGCGCGCGCCTGGCAGCTGGAGGACCTCGGTCAGCGCTACACCGAGGCCGTGGCGCACGGGCGCCGCGTGGTCGCCGACGCCGACGGTTCCCCCGGCCCGGACGCGCTGCGCCTGCTGCACCGGGCCACCCGTCCCGTCACCGAGCTCGCCGTACGCACCCGGGGGCTGCCTGCCGAACTGCTGCCCGACGACTGGCCGCTCGCCGAGCTCCGGGACTTCCTGGACGACGCCTACACCCGGCTGGGACCCGACGCGTCCGCGTACGCGCGGGCGGTGGTCGCGGACAGCCCCCACGCAACCCTCGCCCGGTGGCGTCCGGAGCGCGTGCTGGGCTGATCGATGCGCGACCGGGCGGATCGTTGTGCATCGATCGCCGCGTTGCCACCCTCGGTGCTGGCGAAAGGAGCACCCCCATGCACGTCTCGTACGGAGCCATCATCGTGGGCGTCCTCGGTCTGGCCTACGGGCTGGCGGCGAGGCGCCTCTCCCGCCGGAACGCGACCCTCGGCGCGGTCGGGCTGCTGGTCGCAGCGCTCGCCCTCGTCGTCGTCCCCTACCTGATGGGAGTCCCCTGGTGAACGCAACACAAGCCCTCGGCGAGGTCGTCCGCACGCCCGGCGCGGCCCTGACGGCCGTGCTGGCGATCGTCTACGGCGTCGGCATCGCCGTGCTCGGCGAATGGCTGGGCGAGGCCGGACGCGCGTGGTGGCTGATGGTCGGCGCGGCCGTCGTCGGGCTGGTCTTCCTGGTCGGGATGGTCATCCCGTTCTTCCGCCGGCTCGGCGGCTGAGGCTCACAGGCCCAGCAGGCGCTCGATCACGACGGCCACACCGTCAGCCTCGTGGTGGAGGGTGACCTCGTCGGCTGCCTCCTTGGCCCCGGCGACCGCGTTGCCCATCGCCACGCCCAGGCCTGCCCAGCGGAGCATCTCGACGTCGTTGAGGTTGTCCCCGAAGGTGACCACGTCGGCGGGGTCGATGCCCCGGTCGGCGGCGAAGCGGGCCAGGGCGGACGCTTTGGAGACCCCGGCCCGACCCACTTCGAGGAACGGCGCACCGGACGTGGTCGGGTGCGTGCCGGGCACGGCGAGCCCGCGGGCCACCTCGAGCATCTGCTCAGGCGCGATCGTGGGGTCGGGGTGCTTGATGACGAGCTTCAGCGAGGGCTCCTCGAGCACCTCGTCGAGGTCGGCGAACCGGTGCGTGACCGGCCAGAGCGCGAGCTCGGCACCGGGGTCCTGGTCGCCGGTGTACCCGTGCTGGGCGATGTAGCTGTTGCCGGCGTCCCGCACCGACACGACGTGGGCGTCGGGGAACTCCTCCAGCAGGGCGAGGGCGAGCGAGCGCTGGGCGTCCACGTCGAGGGTCTCCTCGAACAGGACCGCGCGTGTCGCCAGGTCGACGGCCACCGAGCCGTTCGAGCCCACGATGAAGCCCTCCAGCGCGGTGCCGGCGACGATGGCGCCGATCGAGTAGGGCTGACGCCCCGAGATGGCGAGCACGTCGACGCCGGCCTCGCGCGCGGCGGCGAAGGCGGCGCGGTTGCGCTCGCTGATGGTGCGGTGGTCACTGCGCAGGAGTGTGCCGTCCACGTCGGTGGCGATCAGCCTCACGTCCATGGACGCCTCACACTCCCACTTGCCTGCGACCGGCGAACGCGCGGCCCAGGGTGACTTCGTCGGCGAACTCCAGGTCGCCGCCCACGGGCAGCCCGGACGCCAGCCGTGACACCGTGATGCCCGTCGGGGCGAGCAGCCGGGAGAGGTAGGTCGCGGTGGCCTCACCCTCGACATTGGGGTCGGTGGCGAGGATGACCTCGGTCACCACCGGCCCCGACAAGCGGCGGAGCAGCTCGGCGACGTGCAGGTCCTCGGGGCCGACGTGGTCGATGGGGCTGATGGCTCCGCCGAGCACGTGGTAGAGCCCCCGGAACTCGCGGGTGCGCTCGATCGCGGCCACGTCCTTGGACTCCTCGACGACGCAGACCGTCGACTGGTCACGTCGGGGGTCGCGGCAGATGCGGCACGTCGTGTCCTCGGACACGTTGAAGCAGATGTCGCAGAAACGCACCTTCTCGGCGACCTCGCGGAGGGCGGCCGCGAGGCGCTCGACGTCCTCGCGATCGGTGTTGAGCAGGTGGAACGCGATGCGCTGGGCACTCTTCGGCCCGACGCCGGGGAGCCGGCCGAGCTCGTCGATCAGGTTCTGGATGGGGCCTTCGTACACGCCGGCGCCGTCAGAAGGGCAGGCCGGGGATCTGGGGCATCGCGGCCGACGCGAGCGCCTGCACCTGGTTGCTCGCGTCACGCACCGCCGCCACGATGAGGTCGCCCAGCGTCTCGGGGTCGTCGGGGTCGATGGCCTTGGGGTCGATGTGGACCTCGGTCAGTTCGCCCGCCCCGGTCATGGTGACGCGCACGAGGTCACCGCCCGCGCTGCCGCTCGCCGTCTTGGACGCCAGCTCGGCCTGGGCGTCCTGCATCTGAGCCTGCATGGCCTGCGCCTGGGCGAGCAGCGCGTTCATGTCGAAGCCACCACCATCGGTGCCGAACAGGGACATTCCGACCTCCTCACGTCGCGCCCATCGTAGGCGATGGGGTCGCGGCACCGACCGCACGACCAGTCCTTTCGGAGGAGCAAAGTGAAAACTATCGGAGATTCGTACCGTGTACATGCCTCTGGCTACCCGCGATGATCGGTCCCCAACGAGGGGGGCACGCAGCGGTGCCCGCAGGCCCTTGGGACAACTGAAGCCCATCGGAGGGATGTACCGTGGAAAGAACTCCCCGCCGCCGGGCGCGCATCGTTGCGTGCACCGCGGCCCTGACCCTGCTGCCACCGCTGGCCCTGCCGGCGTTCGCGGCGGAGGACATCAAGCTCGACCAGTCGTCGAAGACCTACATCGTCCAGATGGCACAAGACCCGGTCGCTACCTACGAGGGCGGCGTGGCGGGCATCCCGGCCACCAAGCCCGCTCCGGGGAAGAAGGTCAACGCCAAGGCCCCCAACGCCCAGAAGTACGAGGCGCACTTGCGCAATGAGCAGCGCAAGGCGCTCCGCGAGGCACGCGTCAACGAGGGCACGAAGAAGCACGAGTACATGGTCGCCTTCAACGGCTTCACCGCCCAGCTCACCGAGGCCCAGGCCCAGATGCTGAAGAAGGCCACCGGCGTCGTCAACGTGTGGGAGGACGAGATCCGGTACGCGGACACCGTCTCCACCCCCGACTACCTGGGTCTCACCGGCAAGAACGGGGTGTGGGCCCAGCAGTTCGGCGGGGACGCCAACGCCGGCACCGGCATCGTCGTCGGCGTGCTCGACTCTGGCATCGACCCCAACAACCCGAGCTTCGCCCCGCTGCCCCACGCGCAGCGCCCGACCGGCTTCGCCTGCGAGACAGGAACCGACACGGCGTTCACCTGCACGAACAAGCTCGTGGGTGCCCGCTACTACGGCAAGGAGTACGGCAACGACATCACCCACGACATCGAGAGCCCCCGTGACGTCAACGGGCACGGCTCCCACACCGCCGGCACCGCAGTCGGCAACCACGGCGTTCCCATGAACATCATGGGCAACGACATGGGCGCGGGGTCGGGCATGGCTCCTGCCGCTCAGGTCGCGGTCTACAAGGGCCTCTGGATGACCGAGGACGGGCGCGGCTCCGGCACCACGTCGGGCCTCGTGGCCGCCATCGATGACGCCGTGGCCGACGGTGTCGACGTCATCAACTACTCGATCTCGGGGTCGTCACAGTACGTGGTCGGCGCCGATGAGCTCGCCTTCCTCGCCGCTGCCAACGCCGGCGTCTTCGTCTCCACCTCGGCCGGCAACAGCGGTGACACCGTGGGCGTGTCCTCGGTCGCCCACAACAGCCCGTGGACGATGACCGTCGCGGCCAGCACCCACGACCGGGGCGTGAAGAGCTCCCTCACCACGGGTGACGGCAAGGTCTACCAGGGTGTCGGCTACGGCGGCCCCGTCGGCCAGACCCCGATGGTGCTCGCCTCGACGATCCCCGCAGCGGGCTTCTCCGCCGCGCAGGCCGACCTCTGCGGTACCGGCTCGGTGGACGACGCCGGCGCCGCTGGCAAGATCGTCGTCTGCACCCGCGGCACCCACGCCTTCGTGGACAAGGGTGCCGAGGTCGCGGCGTCCGGTGGTGTCGGCATCGTCGTCGTGAACGCCGTGGGTGGTGCGACCACCCTGACGCCGATCATGTACAGCATCCCGGGCATCCACCTGAACGCCGCCGACGGCGTCGCCCTGAAGGCGTACGTTTCCGGAACGGCGACCCCGACCGGTGCGCTGTCGGCCACCGCGTGGACCAAGCTGACGGCTCCGGCCATGGCGAGCTTCTCGTCCTACGGCCCGGCACTGGCCGGTGAGGGCGACCTGCTCAAGCCCGACATCACCGCCCCCGGCGTGGACATCATCGCGGCCTACAGCCAGGACCCCGACTCCGGCGCCCCGCGCTTCGAATCGCTGCAGGGCACCTCCATGTCGGCCCCGCACATCGCGG
>CALMPQ010000009.1 GCA_937872005.1 uncultured Propioniciclava sp. | reverse complement strand
ACGGCCCCGGACCACGCCTCGGGGCTGCCGTCTTGGGTGGCCGTGCCGACCACTCCCTGCAGGGTCACGTACACGTGGTCGGCCCGTGTGCCGTGGAACCACGGCCCGGTCGGGTCGGCCAGGATCGCCCGGCTGTCGGGCAGGTCCTGGGCGGCCGACCAGGCGAGGAACTCGTGGGCCGCGGCCCCGCCGACACAACCGGCGACCAGCAGGCGGATGACGGCGTCCGGTGCCCCCACCGCGCGGGCCAGGGCCACCAGGCGGGCCGCGTAGTCCCAGGTGCGTGGGGTGGGGAAGGCCCGCCCACGGTCCACCGCCGTCTTGGGAATCGCGCTCAGCTGGCTCGACCTGGCGCGCAGGAAGCCCGACACCAGCACCCGCAGCGCGAGCAGGTGCTCGGCGAAGTCGGCCGGCTCGTCGTACACGGGCATCTCGGGCCACACCCCGGTCACCAGGGCCTCGGAGTAGACCTCCAGCGGCAGCTCCCAGTCCAGGTGCACGAAGCGGGACGCCGTGGGTGCGGCCAGCTCCCACCCGGCCGCGGCGACGTCGGCCGGGTTCGCCGCGGCGAGGAAGCTCACGGTGGCGGGGAGCTGGAGTGCGCCGACCTCGTAGTGGGTCAGCGGCCGCAGCGCCGCGGCTTGGAGCGCGGGGGAGGCCGTCGAGAACTCGTCGAAGAACGCGATGGTCGGCCCCGTGTGGTCGCGCAGGCGGACGGCCCACGCGGGCGGGGCCAGCTCGACGCGGCCGTCGACGAGCACGGGGAGCCCGGCGAAGTCGGAGGGCTCGTAATGGCTGATGATCAGCGTCTCGACGTGCCAGCCCGAGGCGCACGCCGACTCGATGGCGGCCGTCTTGCCCTGCCCCGGGTCGCCCCAGAGCAGCGCGGGGATGCGGGCGGACACGCAGATGCCCGCCGCCTGCAACAGGTTCTCGTAACCGGTCCGGTTCATCGGATCTCCTTCAGGTGGATGGTGGGCGTGTGGGTGGCGGCGAGGTGGGCGGCGGCGTCCGGGGCGGTGCCGGTGCGGGCCAGGGCGAGCGCGGCGGTGACCGCGTCGACGGCGACCCCGCGGCGGGCCGCGAGGCCGACCGTGCGCTCGACGGCGGCGCGGGCGGGGGCGCACCGCGGGTGGGTCGCAGCGTGGGGGTCGTGGCGGTACAGGGCGACGAGGTCGAGCACCGCGGGGGTGGTGCCCGACTCCTGCCAGCGACCGAGGACGCCTGCGGCCAGCCCGAGCGCGACCCCGGTCTCGTGCGCGTACGCCCGGGCATGGACGAGTTCGTACGCCGTGCCGGCGAAGATCCGGTCGATGGTCTTGAGCGGGACGCCGGCCTCGACCCAGGCGAGGCGCTCGTCGGGACGCCGGGCGTCCCGGGGCGTCCGGTGCTGGGCCGCCCACGCGAGGACGACGGGGCCGTGGGGGACGAACTTCTCCAGCACGTCCCACGCGCGGGGGGCGTACAGGTGGGCGATGACCACGTGCGTCGGGATCGGGATGCCGGTCGGGGACAACTCCCGGCACACGTCGCGCACGAGGGCGAACGGGACGCCGGCATTCCACAGGCGGGGGACGGCGTCGGGCTCGGCCAGCAGGCCCTCGCCGGCCGAGCGGGGCACCGGGTTGGCGGGGTCGACGTCGATCGTCGGCGCGAACAGCCCGAGCGCCCTGGCGACCCGCGCCGGCGTGGTGCGGTGGGCCTTCGCCCAGTGCACGAGCGTGCGCAGGTGCTCGGCGGCCAGCTCGGCGCGCGCCCAGGTCTGGTGGTCGCACGCGCACCCGTCGGCGGGGGCGGACGCCGCCCACTGGCTCGTGCCCACGTTGACGATGTCGGCGGGCCGCGCGCGGTGGCGGTGCTCGAGGAAGCCCCACGCGGCCGGCAGGTCCCGGTCGGCCAGGTCGACGCACGTCAGCGACCCGCCGAGCGCGACACCGATGCGCTCCAGCTCGAGGTCGTGCGGGGTGGTGAGCTCGCCCTCGGCCGAGATGGTGACCTCGTGCGGCGTCGGGGTGCTCCCGGGCCCGGTGGAGCAGCTCACCGTCACCGTCAAGCCCTCGGCGGGCAGGAGGGGACCGGTCGCCCACCCATTCATCGGCCCACCTCGTTTCGAACAGACGTTCGCGCTGGGGCAACGATCAAACAACACCGGTGGGATTCAGGTCAACAGGCCATGTCAGATGGCGTGTCGCTCGGCCTTGGCCTCGGCACCTTAGCGGCCCCGGCTGGCTCGCGACTCACCCAAAGGGGTGCTGACAAGCAGCGATGGCGGTCCGTAGCGTCGAGGATGCGCCGCGCGCCGCCGTGCGGCAGCAGCCGACCACGAAGGAGAACCGATGTCCTCGTACAATCAGGACCCCTATCGCCCGGCGGGGGAGAAGCCGGTCGCCGACGTCAAGGACACGGCCGTCGCGGCCGGTCAGGACGTGCTGGACTCCGCCAAGCACGAGGCCGGCCAGGTCGTGCAGGAGGCCAAGGTGCAGGGCCGCCGCCTGCTCGACGAGTCGGTGGGCGAGTTGCGCGGCCAGGCCTCGACGATCCAGGCCAAGCTGGCCGACACCGTGCAGGCCCTGAGCGACGAGCTGGGCGCGATGGCTGCCAGCCCGGACGCCAACGGCCCGGTCGCCCAGTTCGCCGGCACGGGCCGTGAGTACGGTGACCGAGCTGCGGCCTGGCTACGCGACAACGACCTCGACCAGGCGGTGCATGGGATCCGTCAGTACGCCGCCCGCAACCCCTGGACGTTCCTCGCCCTCGCCGGTGGCGCCGGGCTGCTCGTCGGACGCCTCGCGCGCGGCCTGCGCGACGCCGACTCCCCCGACGCGGTCGGCACCTACCGCCGCCAGGCGCTCGGCACGCAGGAGACCTATGCCTACGACCGCGTCAGCGAGACCGGCACCTATCCCACCGAGGGTGAGCTGTACCGCGATGCCGACACCCGGGGGAACGCATGACCGACCACGATCCCGGGTTCGGGGGCGCCCACCAGGCGCCCCGGACGCCGTCCGC
>CALMPQ010000008.1 GCA_937872005.1 uncultured Propioniciclava sp. | reverse complement strand
GCTCGCGCAGGCCAACCGGCCCGGACGCCGCCAGCACCGGTTGCCGGTGCAACGTCATGGCGAGCGCCTCGACCGGGTGCTCACGGCAGTAGGTCGGGATGTGCCGCGTTGCCGCCAAGAGCGCCTCGTGGGGGTCTCTCACGCGATAAGCCGCCAGCAGCCCCACATGGAACCGCCGGATCGACCGCAGCCAGAGCTCGGCCATGAGTTCCTCGCGTGAGGCGAACCGGTGGTAAATCGAGCCGGTCGGTCCGCCGAGGGCTTGGGCGACCTGCGCGAGCGTCGCCCCCCGGCCGTGCTCGGCGATGGCCGAGGCGGCGGCGTCCAGCACGTCGTCGGGGGAGAAGCGGGCGGGCCTTGCCATGGCGCACACCATAGCCCTAGTTTTGGAGCGTGAGTTTTAGAACCGCAATGCTGAAACCCCCGCAGCGCTGGGCGGTGATCGCGGCGTGGGCGTCCGCGGTGGGTGGATTGATGCCCGTCGTGTGGCGGCTGCACATGCTCGTGTGGGGTGCGGGCTGGGAGTTGGCCGACGAGTTCCGTCGGGGTGGGCTGCTGGTCTACGTGCTCGGGCTCATCGTCGTCGAGACGCTCGCCGCCCTCGCGGTGCTGGGACTCATCCAGCCCTGGGGCGAGGTTTGGCCCCGCTGGGTGCCGGGGGTGGGCGGACGCCGCATCTCGACCCGGCTGGTGCTCGGGGTGGCTTCGGTGGGGGCGCTGCTCATCACGGCGATCATCAGCATCACCTTCTGGGAGCTGCTGACCCTGACGGCGCAGGGCATCTCCAACCCGATCCTGCACGTCGAGGCCGGGTGGAAGCGCGCGTTCATGCTCGCCCACTACGTGCCGTGGGTGCTGTGGCCCATTGGGTTGTGGGTGGCGATCAACGGGTACGCGCGCCGCCACTGATGTCAGCCGACCAGCTGGGCGTCGGCGGCGGCAAGTGCCTCGTAGAAGCCGGTGAACCCCTCACACGCATCGGCGGGCAGGGTGTAGGTGTCCGTGACGTCGCGCAACTCGGCCCACAGCGAGGCCGAGCGGGCGGCGTCCGGGTGGTCGGCGATGCCGAGGGTGAGCTCACGCACGCGGGAGAGCTCGGGGTGGTTGGCGCCGTGCACGCGCTCGACGATGGGGGCGAGTTCGACGGCGTGGGCGAGGGTGGCGTTCATGGTGCTTCCTCTCGGTGATGCGTTCACCGATGACGTTAGGCACCCTGTGCGTCGCGCTCCTTGACGTCGGTCAAGTGCCCGCGTTCTGCTCGCGCAGGCGCAGCAGCCGTTGCACGACGGCGGCGGGGAGCTCGAACTCGTGCTGCTCCTGCTCGGCCGGGTCGGGGGTGTCACCGTGCACGTCGCGGTGGAGGCGTTCCATCTCGTCGTCGAGCCGGGACGCCGTGGTCGCCGCCTCGGTCAGGCTCGCCTGCAGCCCCTCGGGGACGTCGCCGTCGTACTTGTAGAAGATCTTGTGCTCGAGGCTGGCCCAGAAGTCCATGGCGATGGTGCGCAGTTGCAGCTCGACGCGGGCCGGTTCCTCGCCGGTGGACAGGAAGATCGGCACGTCGACGATCGCGTGCAGGCTGCGGTAGCCGTTGGGCTTGGGTTTCGCGATGTAGTCCTTGACCTCGACGATCGTGAGGTCACCCTGGCTGCTGAGCAGGTCGAACACCCGGTACACGTCGGAGACGAACGAGCACGTCACCCGGACGCCCGCGATGTCGTGGATCTCCTCCCGGATCGCGTCGAACCGCGGCGCGACGCCCTTGCGGATCACTTTGTCGACGATGCTGTCGGGCGACTTCAGCCGCGACGACACGTGCTCGATCGGGTTGTAGCGGTGCACCTGCAGGAACTCCTCGCGCAGCACGTCGACCTTCGTGGTCATCTCGTTGATGCCCGCCCGGTAGGTGAGCATGAAGCGCGAGAACTGGGTGCGCAGCTGCCGGAGCGTTTCTTGCACGTCGGCGGGGAACGGCAACGGCGACGACGGCTCCGGCATCATGCGCCGAGTCTACGTTCGGGCATTTCGAGTGGTTCGGTTCCCGGCTGTCCGAGACTCATGCTCGAGTGTGAGTTTGTCACGAAAACGGGACCCAAAGCGTCCCGGACTCATGCAGGAGTGTGAGTTCGGTCCGGGGGAGTCCGGGGGCTAGCGAGCCCGGGCCACCAGCAGGTAGTCGCCGGCGAGGTCGTGCCAGGGTTGGTCCCAGAGCACGAAGGTCTCGGGCAGTAGGCGACCGAGGTCGTTGAGGATGCGGCCGACATCCCAGGCCAAGGGGGTGAAGTGTGTGCCGTCGTCGATGTTCGCGACGTTGACGACCACGTGCCCGCCCGGTGCGAGGACGCCGAGGGCTTGGCCGAACACCTGCCGCAGCCAGTCGAGGTACGCGGCGTAGGTCGCGTTGCTTCCGGTGTAGCCGGCGAGTGGGTCCTCGGGATGGCCGAGGGCGGTCATGTAGGGCGGCGACGTCAGCACGAGGTTGATGGGCTCGCTCACGAGTGTGGCTAGATCGCGTGCATCGCCCTGGTGCACGACGGCCTCGGGCGCTTGGGTCCGGGCGATCTCACACCTCGACGCGATCAGTTCGATGCCGATGGCCTGCCGGCCCATGCGCGCGGCCACCCGTAACGTCGTGCCGAACCCCGCGAACGGGTCGAGCACCACATCGCCGGGCTGGGTCAGGTCTTCCAGCACCGCAGTAACCAACGACTCTGCGAAGTGCACGTCCTCGTCAGCAGCGGGGTGGCGCTCAGCCAACGCCTGCTCGAGCCGCACGGTCAGGTAGGGCCGCAACTGCCGAGGGGTCACTCCCACTCGATGGTGCCGGGCGGCTTGGGGGTGGTGTCGTACATGACGCGGTTGACGCCCTCGACCTCGGCGCAGATCCGGGTGGTCACGCGGTTCAGCAACGACCACGGCAGCTCGGCGACCCCTGCCGACATGGCGTCGGTCGACAACACGGCACGCAAGACGATGGCCTGGCCGTAGGTGCGGCGTCCGTCGGTCACGCCGACCGAACGGGTGCCGGGCAGCACGGTGAAGTACTGCCAGACCTCGCCCTCGAGCCCAGCCGCGGCCACCTCGGCGCGGAAGATGGCATCCGACTCGCGCACCATGCGCACACGATCGGGGGTCAGCGCCCCCACCACGCGCACGGCCAGCCCCGGCCCCGGGAACGGCTGACGCCACACCAGCTCGTGCGGCAGCCCGAGCGCCTCGCCGACGGCGCGCACCTCGTCCTTGAACAGGAACTTCACGGGCTCGACGAGTTCGAAGTCGAAGTCCTCAGGAAGTCCGCCCACGTTGTGGTGGCTCTTGACGACGCCCTTGTCCGACACCGATTCGAGGATGTCGGGGTAGATCGTCCCCTGCACGAGGTAGTCGATCTGGCCCAGGGCGCGAGCCTCCTCCTCGAAGACCCGGATGAACTCCTCGCCGATGATCTTGCGTTTGCGCTCGGGGTCCTCGACGCCGTCGAGCTTGCCCAGGAACCGATCGATCGCGTTCACCGAGATCAGGTTCATGCCGAAGTGGTCGCCAAAGAGCTGGTCGACCATCTCGGGCTCGCCGGCG
>CALMPQ010000007.1 GCA_937872005.1 uncultured Propioniciclava sp. | reverse complement strand
TACTTGTTCACTCGGGCACCACCTTCAGCTCGCCGATGTCGACCGCGGCCGCGATTGCCTTGGGCTCTGCCGAGGCGGCCCGACGGGCCCGGCGGACACGGTTGCCGGCGACCGGCGCGTGGATGATCTTCTGCTGGTGGTCGCGAGTGTAGTCCGTGATCGCGCGCAGGTGCAGGAAGACGTCGAGCTCCTCCTGGCCGGCCTCGACCGGCACGAGCTCCCAGCCTTCCGGCCGGACGTGCAAGACCAGAGCGAAGTCGCCCGGGCGGTTCTTGGCCAGGCTACCGTCCTCGCGGATGATCCAGGGGGCGTGGCGGTAGGCGGCGAGCTGGAGGCCCACCTCCGGGTGTACGCCTGAGCGGGTCGTCTTGTTGTCCTGCCACGCTACGCCGACCAGCGGCATCTCGTTGCCGAAGCTGTCGTGGATGATGAGGTCCGGGTTGTTGTACTCGGCCACAGCGTCGAAGGTGCCAGCGTAGTCGTGGACGTCCGAGTAGACGCCCTCTTCGAGCAGGAGGAACTTCGGCTGCATGGTGTCCAGGTAGTGCTTGAAGTGGTCTACCATGACCTTGACGTCGTCTTCCTCCTTTGAGGTGTCAACGGGGTTGCCGAGGCCGAGCTCTTCGAAGTAGCCGTGGCTGATCTTGCCGACCTTGGCCGCGTGCGCAGTGAAGCGGTTCGGGGCCTTCTTCAGCCAGTCGACGGCGATGTCATCACCAGCTGCGCGGAGGTTGCCGAGAGCCTCGTATTTGGCAACGGCCTCCTGGGCCACGAGCTTCTGGCCCCAGGCCTTCAGGAAGGGCTTCGGGAGGTTGTCGATGGTGGAGGTCACGCCGGGGATGAAGTCCCCCGTGACCGGGTGAATGTAGAGCCGGTGGTCGTCGCGGGTGATGAACCGGACGGCCGGCTTCTTGCGAGATGGTACTGCTGCGGTCACGGAGGACCCTCTCTGGTGAGAGTTGAGATGCCGCTTGCCTGCGGGCTGGTTAGTTCTTGGGGCACTCGACATGGGCGAAGCGGCCGGCGTCAATCGTCTGCACGACGAAGGTCGCCCCATCTACATAGTAGACGGGGACGACCGCGTCGCCACGCTTGAGCGGCTTATCGCAGCGGGCGCATTCGTAGGGGGCAGCCATCAGTCACAGCCGCAGGACCCGCTCTTGGCCCGTACTAGGTGACACCCGGGGCAGACCTCGTCGGGGTCGACGTCGAAGGCGGACTTCTGGGGCTCGCCGTCACGGCCGCCGGTCAGGCGATCCGTGTAGGGGCGCGCGGCGCTCACAGCTGATCCCTGACCTCGGCGCCCAGCGCGGAGTACCCGGCCAGGTCGACCCAGGTGTCGTCCTTGCGATCGCCACCAGCCAGCCGGCTAAGCTTCATTGCGATCATGAGGACCGCAGCGTCGACGGCGTCGAGCTCGACCCCCTCGGCGAGCTTCGGGCGGAGGACCAGGTTGAGGGCCTCGGCGAGCCGGGTGAAGCTGTCGATCGGACGGCCGTAGTCCTTCTCGCGGTCGCCGTGGATGATCCGGTTGGCCTCGCGGAGGACCTCCTCGCGCTTGGTCAGGTCGGGCGGCGGGACGTTCACGACGCGGACGTCCATGCCCTCGGCCCGGCGCGCGGCGACGTACTCGGCGATGTTGGTCGGGAGGCCATGCTCGGAGACGGGGTGCCCCGCGTCACGGATGGCCTGCTGCGTCTTCGGGCCGAGCTCCGCGTCGCCTTCTCCCAGCGCGACACCGTTCTCGATGTCGGAGCGGGCCGGGTAGTTCTCGACGAAGATGCCGAGGGACCACGGCTCTTCCTTCTGGAGGCGGTCCATCCAGTGCCGCATCTGTGCGTTGTACTTCTGGGCCGGGGTGCCGAGGCGGGTGGGGTCCGCCTGCCAGGGGTTGAACGACATGTCCTTGATGGCGAGGGTGAGGACCGAGTCCTCCTCGGTGATTGGGTCTGCCATGAGAGCGTCCTTACTTGTTCTCGAGGTCCGACAGCGCGGACAGGGTGAGCTGATCTATGTACTGTAGCAGGTCTTCGTGCGAACCGTGGGTCTGCACGAGGAACCCCGAGTAGGGGCTGAGCAGGAAGCGGCGGAAGGACTTGATGTCGCGGATGGCCTCGCCCCGCCAGTCGAGGAGGGCGTTCTTCCCGCGACCCTCGGGGTCCACGACGTGGCCGAGGAGGGCGTAGACCAGGTACTCTTCTGCGGGCCTGTGGTGGTCCTTCATATTCCAGAACATGGTGAAGCGCCCGTCGTAGGGCACGAGGCCTCCGTCGCGGT
>CALMPQ010000006.1 GCA_937872005.1 uncultured Propioniciclava sp. | reverse complement strand
GCCGGGCATCCCGACACCAGGGGTGCCCGGCCGCACCAACGCACTCAACTGCCGCGGTGTGCGAGGGTAGCCTGTCGGCTTGGTGGTCACCCGAGCACGCCCGCCCTCAATTGCCGCGGTGTGCGAGGGTAGCCTGTCGGCTTGGTGGTCACCCGAGCACGCCCGCCCTCAATTGCCGCTGGTCTCGCGCAAGGTCCTGACGTCGATCACCCACATAATGCCGAGAGGCAGATGTTGCTGTGGGGTCGTCTACGACATACGGTTGCGTCATGCGTATCTGTCAGGTCACCACGACGCCGGACTCCTCCGGCGCCGACGCGTTGTCCTGACACAACGCACCATCCACCAGGCCCCGGAGTGATCCGGGGCCTTCGTCATTCCCAGGCCGTGCGACCACTCCACGGCCACGACCAGAGGAATGACCATGAACCAACACGACGACCTGCTCGACCACCGCGAGCTCAACCGCGCCCTGCACGTCTTCGCCTCCGACCCACTCGCCGGGTCCGGGCTCCCACTGTGGCTGCCCGCAGGCGCCGCGATCCGCGACGAACTCGAACGCCTCGCCAAGGACATCGCCCACGACGACGGATGCCTCGACGTCCGCACCCCTGTCCTGGGCAAACGAGCCCTGTTCGAGCGCTCCGGACACTGGGCCAAGTTCAGCAAGGACATGTTCCCGCCCATGAAACTCGGTGACGATGAGGTCGTGCTCCGCCCCGCCAACTGTCCACACCATGCGCTCGTCTACGCCTCCGATCAGCGCTCCTACCGGGACCTGCCGATCCGCCTCAACGAGCTGGCCCCGATGTTCCGTGCGGAACGCTCCGGGGTTGTCTCGGGGCTACAACGGGTGCGCCAGATCAACCTCGACGACACCCACGTCTTCTGCCGACCCGACCAGGTGCAGGACGAAGTCGCGGCAGCGCTCCGCTCCGCGCTCAAGGCCCAACACATCCTCGGGCTGCCGGTCGACTACGTCCGGCTGTCCATGCGCGACGACTCCGACTCCTACCTCGGATCCGCCGAGGACTGGGAACGAAACCAGGACGCCCTGCGGACCGCCGCCCACGAGGTATTGGGTGATGAGCACCTCGAACTGGTTGAGGCCGCGGGTGAGGCCGCCTTCTACGGGCCCAAGCTCGACCTCCAAGTCCGCGACGGTCGGGGCCATGAGGAGACCATCGCCACCGTCCAGCTCGACTTCAACCAGCCCGAACGCTTCGACCTCACCTACATCGACCAGGACGGCTCGAAGCAGCGCTGCGTGATGATCCACCGCGGCACCGTCGGCGCGATGGAACGCGTCGTCGCCTCCTTGGTGGAGCGCTACCAAGGCCGGCTGCCCCTGTGGCTGGCGCCGGTCCAGGCCGTGGTCCTGCCGGTTTCCGAGGCACAGGACGACGCGGCGAGCGCCGCGATCCAGGCTCTGCGCCGCCACGGAGTGAGGGTGGAGGTTCGTCGAGACGGAAGCCTCGGCAGTCGAATCCGGGACGCCCACAGCCAGCGAGCCAGCATCATCGTCGTCATCGGCGAACGCGAAGCTGCCGAAGGAATGGTCCAGGCCACTGACGGCCGTGACGGGACCAAGCACGAGCTGTCCGCCGAGGAACTCGCCCATCGCCTGCATGAGGCCCACCGCGACCGCACCGACATCGCATGGTGACGCCCTGGCCGGGCATCCCGACACCAGGGGTGCCCGGCCGCACCAACGCACTCAACTGCCGCTGACCGGACACGTTGTTCACCCATGCTTGCGCGGGGCCCGCTGACAGCGCGGGCAGAAGAAAGAACTCCGGTTCATGAAATGCTCACGCACGATCGGCGTGCCGCAGCGCTCGCACGGCAGTCCCTCCTGTCCATATGCGCGTAGTTTTCTGTCGAAGTACCCCGACGCACCGTTCACGTTGACGTACAGGGCATCGAACGACGTCCCACCTTGGGCCAGGGCGTCGGCCATCACCACGCGAGCAGCGTCCAGCACCGCCTCGACGGACGCCGGGGCGAGTTGGTCGGACGGCGTGGTCCCGGCGACCTGGGCGCGCCACAGCGCCTCATCGGCGTAGATGTTGCCGATGCCCGACACGACGGTCTGGTCGAGCAGCGCCCGCTTGATCGCGGACCGCTTGCGCGTGATGCGGGCGGCCACGGCGTCCGGATCGAAGGCCGGGTCGAAGGGATCGAGAGCGATGTGCGCGACCTCGGCGGGCAGCTCGGCCCCGCCCGGCGACAGCGACAGGCCCCCGAACATCCGCTGGTCGACGAACCGCAGCTGGACGCCGTCCGCCAGGTCCACCAGCACGCGGGCGTGACGCTGGAGCGGGGCGTCCGGCGCGTCGAGGCGGAACTGGCCCGACATGCCGAGGTGGGCCAGCACGGCGTCTCCGTCGGTGAGGGGCAGCCAGAGGTACTTGCCGCGGCGTCGGGGCACGTCGAAGGTGCGCCCGGTCAGGGTGGCGGCGAAGGCGTCCGGGCCGGCCTCGTGGCGCCGGACCGGGCGGGGGTGCAACACGGACACGGCCTCGATGCGTCGCCCGGTGAGCGCGGGCTCGAGCCCGCGCCGCACCACCTCGACCTCGGGGAGCTCCGGCATCAGGAACCCGACAGTGCCTCGAACGCCAACCGGGCCGACGCCTGCTCGGCCAGCTTCTTGCTGCGCGCGGTCGACGGCTCGAAGTCCCGGCCGGCCACGACGGCGTGCGCGGTGAACCGCTTGTCGTGGTCGGGACCGGTGGACGTGTGCTCGTAGGAAGGCGCACCGAGGCCACGTTCTGCGGCGAGCTCCTGCAACGCGGTCTTCCAGTCGGTGGAGCGTCCCTCGGCGGAGGCGGTCGCCACCACGGGGTCCATGAGGGTGTGCACGAACGCCTCCGCTGCATCCCGCCCGGCTGAGAGGAAGACGGCGGCGATCAGCGCCTCGGTGGCGTCCGCGAGGATCGAGTCCTTGTCGTCCCCACCGGTGCCGATCTCGCCCTTGCCGAGCTTCAGCAGCGCGCCGAGACCCAGGCCACGGGCGACATCGGCCAACGCGTAGGTGTTGACGACGGCGGCGCGCATCTTCGCCAGCCAGCCCTCGGGCTCGTCGGGGTAGGTGTTGTACAGGTGCTCGGTGACGACGACGCCGAGGACCGAGTCGCCCAGGAACTCCAGGCGCTCGTTGTGCGGGGCACCGCCGTTCTCGTACGCCCAGGACCGATGGGTCAGGGCAAGCTCGAACAGCTGGGGATCGAGTTCGATCCCCAGCTGGTCGAGAAGGTCAGAAACGCGGCGTGGCGCCGCGTCGGTCACTGGTCGAGGACCTGGCGACGCGCCGCGCGGGGGCCGTACTGGCCGCACGTCGGGCACGCGGTGTGCGGCAGGTGCTTCGCACGGCAGGCGGCGTTGGCGCAGGTCACCAGCTGCGGCGCGGACATCTTCCACTGTGCACGGCGGGCGCGCGTGTTGCTGCGGGACATCTTCCGCTTGGGAACAGCCACGTCAAACTCCTCGAATCTGGGGCACGGTGCCCGCTTCAGTCCTGGTCGCCTTCGGTCCACACGGTCAGGCTCGCCCAACGAGGGTCGATCACCTCACCGTGCTCGTGGTCGGGATCGTCGTTCAGGTTCACCCCACAGGTGGGGCACAACCCGGCGCAATCCTCCCGGCACAGGGGGATGAACG
>CALMPQ010000005.1 GCA_937872005.1 uncultured Propioniciclava sp. | reverse complement strand
CGAGGACCTGTCCTTCGACCACGTCGGCAAGGACATCTCGTGCAACCTGGGCTCGCTCAACATCGCCCACGCCATGGATTCGCCCGACTTCGGGCGCACCATCGACGTGGCCGTGCGCGCACTGAGCGCGGTGTCGGACCAGTCGAACATCGCCTGCGCGCCGAGCATCGAGCGCGGCAACGCGATGAGCCACGCGATCGGCCTGGGCCAGATGAACCTGCACGGCTTCCTGGCGCGCGAGGCGATCCACTACGGCTCCGACGAGGGCCTCGACTTCACGAACATGTACTTCTACACGGTCACCTACCACGCGATCGCGGCGTCCTGCCGGATCGCCCGCGAGCGCGGCGAGCGGTTCGACGGGTTCGAGCGCTCGGCGTACGCGAGCGGCGAGTACTTCGCGAAGTACGTCGAGGGCGACTGGACGCCGCGCACCGAGAAGGTGGCCGGGCTGTTCGAGCGGTCCGGCATTCTCCTGCCGACGCCGGAGGATTGGCGGGCGCTGGCGTCCGAGGTGGCCGAACACGGCATGTACAACCAGAACCTGCAGGCCGTCCCGCCCACCGGTTCGATCAGCTACATCAATCATTCGACGTCGTCGATCCACCCGATCGTGTCGAAGATCGAGATCCGCAAGGAGGGCAAGATCGGGCGTGTCTACTACCCCGCGCCCTTCATGACCAACGACAACCTTGAGTACTACAAGGATGCGTACGAGATCGGCCCGGAGAGCATCATCGACACCTATGCGGAGGCAACCCAACACGTCGACCAAGGATTGTCGTTGACCCTGTTCTTCCCCGACACCGCCACGACGCGGGACATCAACAAGGCCCAGATCCACGCGTGGCGCAAGGGGATCAAGACCTTGTACTACATCCGACTGCGCCAAATGGCGTTGGCGGGCACCGAAGTCGACGGCTGCGTCAGTTGCATGCTCTGAAAGGCGACACCATGACCACCACCAGAAATGCCCGACCGGACCTCGTCCACGCCATCAACTGGAACCGTGTCGACGACGAAATCGACCACGATGTCTGGGACCGGCTGACCAGCAACTTCTGGCTACCCGAGAAGGTGCCGCTCAGCAACGATGTGCCATCGTGGCGGACGCTGAAGCCCCACGAACAGTTGATGACCACCCGCGTGTTCACCGGCCTGACCCTGCTCGACACCATTCAGGGAACCGTGGGCGCCGTGTCGCTCATCCCCGATTCACGCACACCACACGAGGAGGCCGTCTACACCAACATCGCCTTCATGGAGTCGGTGCACGCCAAGAGCTACAGTTCGATCTTCTCCACGCTCCTGGCGACCGCCGAGATCGATGATGCCTTTCGCTGGAGCGAGGAGAACGAAGCCCTGCAACGCAAGGCGAACGTCATCCTCGACCATTACCACGGCGACGACCCCGCCAAACGCAAGGTGGCGTCCGTCATGCTGGAGTCCTTCCTGTTCTACTCCGGCTTCTACGCGCCGATGTACTGGTCAAGTCGAGCCAAGCTGACCAATACCGCCGACCTCATCCGCCTCATCATCCGCGACGAGGCAGTCCACGGCTACTACATCGGCTACAAGTACCAGAAGTCGATCTCCGACGCTTCGCCTCAGCGTCGCGAAGACCTCAAGGAATACACCTTCTCGCTCCTGCTCGATCTCTATGACAATGAGGAGGCCTACGCCGAGGCACTGTACGACCCGGTGGGGCTTACCGAGGATGTGAAGATGTTCCTGCGGTACAACGCCAACAAGGCCCTGATGAACTTGGGATACGAAGCGCTGTTCCCCAAGGAGGCCACGGCCGTGTCGCCCGCGATTCTCGCCGCGCTGTCGCCCAACGCGGACGAGAACCACGACTTCTTCTCAGGTTCGGGGTCGTCCTATGTCATGGGCAAGGCCGTCAACACCGAGGACGAGGACTGGGCGTTCTGATGACCCCGGTCAGCGGCGGCGCAGCAGGTAGGTGTCGAACATCCAGCCCTTGCGCTGCGCCGCCTCGGCGCGGGAGGTGACGATCTCGTCGCGCACCGCGGCGAGGTCGCCACCGATCAGGAGTTCATCGGGGGTGCCGAGGTACGCGCCCCAGAAGATGTCGAGGCCCGTGGGGTCGATCGAGGCGAAGGTTTGGCGTCCGTCGAGCATGACCACCACATCGTCGACCCCCGACGGCATGCCGTCGGCCAGCAGGCGTGCCGGTGAGATCTGCACCGCCCGGCCCTGCCGGTTGAGCGGGATGCGATGGGCCGCAGCCAGCGCGAGCACGCTGCTCACACCGGGGATCACCCGGTGGGTGATCGGCCCGGACGCCGCGGCCACCAGTTCGTCGACGATCGCCAGCGTGCTCTCGTAGAGGCTCGGGTCGCCCCAGACCAGGAACCCGCCGGTCTGGCCCTCGTCGAGGTGCTGGGCCACAGCGTCCGACCACGTCGCGAGCCGGTGCGCCCGCCAGGCGGCCACGGCGGCCGGGTAGTCGGGCACCGTCTGCCACGGACGCGGCGGGTCCAGCAGTTCGACCACCGGCAGCGGGCGCTCGCGGTGTCTGTCGATGATCGCGCGGCGTGCGTCGACGAGTTCGTCGTACTCGCGCTCCTTGACGACGACGAACAGCACGTCGATGGACCGGATCGCCTCCACGGCGGCGAGCGTCACCCAGTCGGGGTGGCCGGCGCCCACGCCGATCAGCACCAGCTCACGCATCGACCCGCGCCTCGTTGGTGGTCTCGGCGGTCGAGGCGATGGCGTTCACGGCCGCCACCGCGATCGCAGACCCGCCCCGGCGTCCGAGCACCGTGATGAAGTCGAGGCCGAACGGGTTCTTGGCCAGGGCCGCCTTCGACTCGGCGGCACCCACGAATCCGACCGGGATACCGACCACGGCGGCCGGCTTCAGACCCGTGTCGCGCACCACCTCGAGCAGCCGGAACAACGACGTGGGTGCGTTGCCGATCGCCACCACGGCGCCCTCGAGCCGGGGCTTCCACCATTCGACGGCAGCGGCCGTCTTGGTCGTGCCGAGTTCGTCGGCGAGCTCCGCCAGCCCGGGTGTGCCCAGATGGCAGATGACGTCGTTGTCGCGGGGCAGGCGGGACCGGATGATCCCGGTGGCGACCATCGACGAGTCGCACAGGATCGGCGCGCCCGCCACGAGCGCGGCCCGTGCCGCAGTGACCACGCCGGGTGTCCACGCGATGTCCTCGACCAGGTTCGTCTGCGCCGCAGCGTGGATCATGCGGGCCACCACCTTGGCCACGTCGTCAGGAAAGCGCCCAAGATCGGACTCCTCCCGGATCAGGCGGAACGACTCGGCGTAGATCGCAGCGCCGTCGGTGAGGTAGTCGTAGGAGGGGGCGTCCGGCATGGAGTTCCTTTCGGGTGTGTGGGAGGGTGGGGACACCATTTCATATCGCCCGACGAGCACCGAGGAAGCCGGTTCAAAGCCGGCACGGTCGCGCCACTGTGTCCCGCCTCAGGCGGGGAGTCAGGAACTCGCCTCGTCGGACCAGGATCGAGACGCGCAATCTCGAGAAAGGACGAGTGCACCCATGCACATCGCCGAAGGATTCCTCCCTGTCGCGCACTGCGTGGCCTGGGGGATTGCCTCGGCTCCCTTCGTGATCCACGGCGCCCGCGCCGTCATCCAGGAGTCGACCAAGAACCCCGAATCAAAGCTGCTGCTGGCTGCCGCCGGCGCGTTCACGTTCGTGCTGAGCGCCATCAAGTTGCCCAGCGTCACTGGGAGTTCCTCGCACCCCACCGGTACCGGGGCGGGGGCCATCTTGTTCAAGCCGCCCGTCATGGCCTTCCTCGGCACGGTGGTGCTGCTGTTCCAGGCGTTGCTGCTCGCCCATGGCGGCCTCACGACGCTGGGCGCCAACGTGTTCTCGATGGCGATTGCCGGCCCATGGGCGGCCTACGCGGTGTGGCGCCTCGTGCGTGTTGGCAAGGGCCCGATGGAGCTGGGCGTCTTCCTCGCCATGGCGGTGGCCGACCTGGTCACCTACTGCGTCACCTCGCTGCAGCTCGCCCTGGCCTACCCCGACCCCAACCTCCTCGGGGCGCTGGCCAAGTTCGCGGGCGTGTTCGCGCTCACCCAGATTCCTCTGGCGCTCATGGAGGGGCTGGTCGGCGTGCTGCTGTTCCGGTTCCTGGTCAAGGTGGCCGCGCCTGAGCTGGCGCGCCGCGGACTGATCAACACCGCCCAGAAGGAGGCCGCCCATGCGTAAGGACAACCCATGGGTCACCCCGATCCTGCTCGCCCTGCTCGTCGCCCTGTTCGCGCTCTCGTTCGTGTTGGCGCCCCGCCCCGGCTCGGCTGACGAAGAGGCCTTCGGCGGCACCGACGCGGCCGTCACCGCCCAGTTGGAAGAGGCCGGGCACGAGCCATGGTTCACGCCGATCTTCGAGCCGGGCTCCGGTGAGATCGAGTCGGGCCTGTTCGCACTGCAGGCCGCGCTGGGCGCCGGCGTGTTGGGCTACGCGCTGGGCAATCTGCGCGGCCGCAAGGTCGAGCGTGAGGCGCGCGACAAGGCCCCCGCAGGGTCCTGATGGCCCACATGACGGCCCTCGACGACGCCGCCTGGCAGGGGCCGTGGCGGCGCGTCCGGGTCGGCGAGAAGGTCGTGCTGAGCGTCGCCCTCCTCACCACCGCGCTGGTGGCCCCGCCGTGGCCGGGCTGTGCCCTGGTCGCCATGGCCTGCCTCGTGCTCATCTGCGGACCCGCCCACGTTCCGCCACGGACGTTGAGGCTCGCCATGGCGGCCCCGCTGCCCTTCCTGGTGATCGGCGGCGTCACCGTCGCCGTCGTTCTCGGCGGGACGCCCACAGCCACCGCCCTGTTCACGTGGGGGCCGCTGTGGGCCGACCCGGCGACCGTCACCAAGGGAATCACAGTATTCTCACGCGGGGTCGCGGGCACGCTGTCGATCATGCTGCTGGCCACCACCACGCCCATGGTCGATCTGCTGACGTGGCTGCGGCACCTGCGGGTTCCCGCGGCATTGGTCGAGATCGCCTCACTCACCTACCGCCTGTTGTTCGTGCTGCTCAGCTCGGCCCTTGCCATTCGTGCCGCGCAGACGGCCCGTCTCGGACGCCCCACGCTCGCGACCGCGGCAACCGCCATGGGCGCCCTGCTCGTCCGGTCCTGGACGCGAGCGTCCCGGTTGCAGGCCGGCTTGGAAGGGCGCGGCTACGTCGACGACCTGACCACGCTGGCCGTCGCACGCCGCGCCTCGCCCACGTTCATGGCGACTACGGCGCTCGTCCTCGCCGGGATCTGGCTGGCCGTCGTGGCCGTGAGCGTGCTGTGAAGCTCGTGGCGCGCGATCTCGTCGCCGGCTACCCAGGCCACCAGCCGGTGCTGCGCGGCGCATCAGTGACCCTGCCCAGCGGGGGGCGCATCGCCCTGCTCGGGGCGAACGGCTGCGGGAAAACCACCCTCCTTCGATGCCTGTCGGGCGCGCACCAACCCACCGAGGGCACCATCCATCGGGACGCCACCCCGCTCGACCACGGGCGCCGCGGCCTGCGTGCGCACCGCGAAGCGGTCCAACTCGTGCTGCAGGATCCAGCCGACCAGCTCTTCTCGGCAGATGTGGCCCAAGACGTGAGTTTCGGCCCGCTGAACATGGGGCTGCCCGCCGACGAAGTCGGCGCCCGCGTGGCCGACACGCTGCAACGCCTCGGCATCACCCACCTCGCCGAGCGCGCCAC
>CALMPQ010000004.1 GCA_937872005.1 uncultured Propioniciclava sp. | reverse complement strand
CGTCAGCCTCGAGTGGTGGGTCTCCGACCTGTGGGGCCACCACGGCCTGCAGCGCATGATCAAGGACCTCAACGAGCTCTACACGTCGCACCCGGCGTTCTGGAAGCTCGACAACGACCCGCACGGGTTCTCGTGGATCAACGCCGACGACGCGGGCCGCAACGCCTACTCGTGGGTGCGCCGCGACGGTGAGGGCCAGCAGATCGCGGTGGTCGTCAACTTCAGCTCCGAGCCCTGGTACGACTACGAGATCGGCCTGCCCGAGGTCGGCCGCTGGACCGAGGTGTTCAACTCCGACGCCACCGTCTACGACGGCTCCGGCATCGGCAACTTCGGCGGCGTGGACGCCACCGAGGGCCAGTGGGGCGGCTTCCCCGCCCGCGCGACCGTCCAGGTTCCGCCCCTGGGTGCGGTGTTCTTCCGCTTCGACGGGGACGCCGTCGCCGAGGAGGCCGACGACGAGCCCCGCCGCGCGATCGTGGATGCCGAGGCGAGTCCCGAGGGCGCGGTCGTGTCTGACGTCGTCGAGGTCGACGAGGCTGCGGTCGACGTGACCGCACCCGTCGCGGCCGAGGACGTCGAGGCGTCCGAGTAGGTGACACTGCAGGAGCCGCGCCGGCAGGAGGAACGCGTGGCGGCCGATGACTGGCCCGCCCGCCGCGACCTCCACCGGCGCGGCTTCCGTCTGGAGGGACGCCTGCGCGCGGCCCGGTCGAACGGTGTCGGCTGGGTCGACGAACTGGTGTACGGACGGCTCGCGGGCGAGCCCGCCGGGGCGGACGGGTTCACGCACGTGATGAACTCGGTGACGCCGCGCAAGCGCCTGATCGCGCACGCACTCGTGATGGATGCGGCGGGCCGGGTGCTCGTGTGCGAGACCTCGTTCAAGGTCGACTTCGAGTTGCCCGGTGGGATCGTGGAACCCGGCGAGTCCCCGCGCGAGGCGGTCGAGCGCGAGATGGTGGAGGAGATGACGTACTCCCCCGCCGTCGGGCCGGTGCTGGTGGTGGACTGGTTGCGCCCCTACAAGGGGTGGGAGGACGCCCTCGAACTGGTCTTCGCCACCGAGGTCGTCGCCGAGGCCGACAAGCAGCGGTTCGTCGCCGACGGCGTCGAGGTCCGCGCCCTGCACTGGGTGGCCCCCGCCGACCTGGACGCCGTGATGACCCCGTTCGGTGCCGCCCGGGCCCGTTCGGCGGTGGCCGCGCTGGCGTCCGGGACGACGCTCTACACCGAGGCGGGCCTCCCCGTCGAGTAGCATGCGCGCCGTGACCGACCGCGAGCCCGAAGTGACCGCCATCGACCCCGAGCTGCGCTCAGACGTCCGTCGCGTCTCGACGCTGCTGGGCGAGAGCCTCGTCCGGCAGGGCGGCCAGCGGCTGCTCGACCTCGTGGAGCAGGTCCGCGTCCAGATCAAGGAGGCGCGCACCCAGTCGTCGCCGGACGCCGCCGCCGCGGCCCGCGACACCCTCACCGGGCTGGATCTCGACGATGCGACCGCGCTGGTGCGCGCCTTCGCCACCTACTTCCAGCTCGCCAACACCGCCGAGCAGGTGCACCGCGTCCGCTCGATCGACGCCGCCGATGCCGACAGCGGCTGGCTCGAGCGTGCCGTGGCGGCGATCGTCGCCGAGGGCGGTCCCGACCTGCTCGCCGAGACCATCGGCGAGACCGACCTGCGCCCCGTGTTCACCGCCCACCCGACCGAGGCGTCCCGCCGCTCGGTGCTGCTCAAGCTGAAGGACGTCGCCGACGTGTTGGCGGTGCCCGCCGCCGAGGGGACGGCGGCGCGCCGCCGGCAGGACGCCCGTCTCGCCGAGACCATCGACCTGCTCTGGCAGACCGACGAGCTGCGGCTCGCGTCGCCGACCCCGGTCGACGAGGCGCGCAACGCGCTCTACTACTTGGACGCCCTCACCTCCGACGCCCTACCGGGCGTGCTGGCCGACCTCGCGGCCCTGTGCGTGGAGCACGGCGTCGAACTCGACGCGACGGGGACGCCGGTCCGCTTCGGCTCCTGGATCGGCGGCGACCGGGACGGCAATCCCTACGTGACGCCCGAGGTGACCCGCGAGGTGCTGCAGCTGCAGCACGACCACGCGATCCACCACGCGTTGCGCGTGGTCGACGACCTGACCACCGACCTGTCGGTCTCGACGCGGATCGCGTCGGTGAGCGACGAGCTCGCGGCATCGCTCGAGACCGACCTGGAGAAGCTGCCCGGCCTGGACCGCCGCGTCCTGGAGATCAATGCCGAGGAGCCCTACCGGCTCAAGCTGACCTGCGTGCGCGCCAAGCTGTTGAACACGCGGGCGCGCACGCGCTCGGGGGCACCCCATGAACCCGGGCGCGATTACGCCGACGGCGCCGAACTCCTCGACGACCTCGCCGTGGTCGCCGACTCGTTGGAGTCCCACCACGCGGGCCTGGCCGCCCACGGGCGCGTCCGGGCCGCGATGCACGCGGTCGCCGCGACGGGGTTGCACCTGGCCACGCTCGACGTCCGCGAGCACGCCGAGGCCCACCACGAGGCGGTCGGGGCGATCTTCGACCACGTCGGCGAGGTGGCGGTCCCCTATGCCGACCTGTCGCGCCGCCAGCGCCGGAAGGTGTTGTCGGCCGAACTGGCCGCACGGCGTCCGCTGACCGGACCCAACCCGCCGCTGACCGGGCGCGCGGCGAAGACGTTCGGGGTGTTCGGCGCGATCCGGGAGGCGCAGGCCCGCTACGGGTCCGAGGTGATCGAGACCTACATCGTGTCGATGACCCAGGGCGTCGACGACATCCTCGCCGCGGTGATCCTGGCCCGGGAGGCCGGGCTGGTCGACCTCCACGGCGGCGTCGACGGCGCCGGGGCGCATGCCGACATCGGCTTCGTGGCGCTGTTGGAGACCGTCGTGGAACTGCGCGCCTCGGCGGAGCTGATCGACGGCCTGCTGTCGGACCCGTCGTTCCGGCGACTGGTCGAGCTGCGCGGCAACCGGCTCGAGGTCATGCTCGGGTACTCCGACTCCAACAAGCAGGCGGGCGTGCTGACGTCGCAGTGGGAGATCCACCAGACCCAGCGCAAGCTCCGCGACGTGACGCGGCGGCACGGCGTCCAGCTGCGGTTGTTCCACGGCCGGGGCGGCTCGGTCGGACGCGGTGGCGGCCCGACCTACGACGCGATCCTGGCGCAGCCCTACGGCGTGCTGGACGGCACGATCAAGTTCACCGAGCAGGGCGAGGTGATCTCCGACAAGTACGCGCTGCCGGCGCTCGCGCGCGACAACCTGGCGCTGGCGTTGGCCGCGGTGCTGGAGAGCACGGCCCTGCACACGGCCCCGCGCCAGACCCCCGAGGAGTTGGAGCGGTGGGACGCCGTGATGGAGGTGGCCTCCGACGCCGCGTTCGAGGCCTACTCGGGGCTGGTGTCGGGCGAGGACTTGGCCGCCTACTTCCTCGCCTCGACGCCCGTGGACCAGCTGGGGGCGTTGAAGATCGGCTCCCGGCCCAGCAAGCGGCCCGATTCGGGCGGCGGCATCGAGGGGCTGCGGGCCATCCCGTGGGTGTTCGGTTGGACCCAGTCGCGCCAGATCATTCCCGGTTGGTATGGGGTCGGGTCGGGTCTGAAGGCGGCGCGGGAGGCCGGGCACGAGGCAGACCTCGCCGAGATGCTGCGCTCGTGGCACTTCTTCGCGGCCGTGATCTCGAACGTGTCGATGACGCTGGCCAAGACGGACCTCGACGTCGCCGCGCACTACGTGTCGTCGCTGGTGCCCGCGGAGCTGCAGCACGTGTTCGACACGATCCGGGCGGAGTTCGAGCTGACGGTCGCCGAGGTGACCCGGCTGACCGGCGAGGCGGTGCTGCTCGACTCGCAGCCGCGCCTGCAGCGCACCCTGGCCGTGCGCGACCAGTACCTCGACCCCATCTCCTATCTGCAGGTCGAGTTGCTGCGCCGGGTGCGCGAACTGGACGCGTCGGGTGCCGACGTGCCGGATGCCCTCCAGCGGGCCCTGCTGGTCACCGTCAACGGCGTCGCCGCGGGGTTGCGCAACACGGGTTAGTGGTCCGCGTGCCGGGGCGCTGTGGCCGACCCCGTGTGGCATCGGCGCGGGACGAAAGGGGCGCCCCGGGGGTCGCGCCGTCTCGCGCCGATGCCACACACGGGAGTCAGAACAACGCCGTCGCCAGGTTGCGGCGAGCGGTCAGCACCGCGGGGTCACTGTTGCCCACGGTCTCGAACAACTCGAGCAGGCGCGTGCGGGCGCGGTCGCGCTCGGCGCCCGCGTTCAGGCGCACCGCCTCCACCAGGCGCGCGAAGGCGGGCTCGAGGCGTCCGGAGGCGACCTCGAGGTCGGCCATCGCCATCTGGGCGTCGACGTCGGCGGGGTCCGCCTGGGCCGCTGCCTGGACGTCAGCCGGGTTCGCCCCGGCCAACCGCACCATCAGCGCCGCCTGTGCGCGGCCGGCGGCGGCCTCGGCATCGGCCGGGTTGACGGCCAGCAGCTTGTCGAACTCCTCCACGGCCGCGGCGAAGTCGCCGCGCTCCAACGCCGCGTCGGCGGCCTCGAAACGGGGGTCAGGGCCGGCCGCAGCGTCGGCGTCCGGGACGATGGGCTGGGCGCGACCGGACAGGCCGTTCTGGCGGGCGAGGGTGACGAGCTGGTCGATGACGGCCTTGGCCTGTGCCTTCTCGACGGTGCTCTGGAACATGGGCACCAGCTGACCGGCGATCACGCCGACCACCATGGGCACCGACGTGACCTGCAGGGCCTGCGCGATGCCCGCGGCCTCGTCGACGTTCACCCGCACCAGCAGCCAGGCGCCGGCGGCCTCGTTGGCGAGCTCCTTCAGGTCGGCCGACAAGCGGGCTGCGCTGGGCGCGCGCGGCGACCAGAACTCGACGACGAGGGGGTGCTGCATCGACAGCGCGAGGTAGGACTCGAACGACCGGTCGTCGGCGTCCACCCACCACACCGAGCCCGCGGGCGCGGGCGGGGTCGGCTTGAGCGCGGACAGGTCCATGGCTCCACCACGGAAGGGCACAGAAGTCATGGCGACCATTCTTCCACCGCGGCCCAATCACCCCGAACACCGCCCGCGGCCACCCGGCGGGGGGCAAGATGGGGACCATGGTTCACGCACGCGCCGGGCAGCTTGCACTGCCGGAAGATCTCATCAACGTCGACGACGTCATCGCGGCCTACTACGATCTCGTCCCCGACCCGGGCAACCCCGACCAGATGGTCGCCTTCGGCACCTCCGGCCACCGCGGCGCCTCGTTGAAGACCGCCTTCAACGAAGCCCATATCGCGGCGACCACCCAGGCCATCATCGAGTACCGGGCCAGCCAGGGCATCACCGGCCCGTTGTTCATCGGCAAGGACACCCACGGGCTCTCCCTGCCGGCGTGGAAGACCGCCCTCGAGGTGCTGCACGCCAACGGCATCGACGTGCGGGCCGAGCGTGAGGACGAGTACACCCCGACCCCGGCGGTGTCGCGCGCGATCATCGTGTACAACCGTGACAACGACGGCCCGCGCGCCGACGGCATCGTGGTCACGCCGTCCCACAACCCGCCCACCGATGGTGGCTTCAAGTACAACCCGCCGCACGGCGGCCCGGCCGACTCCGACGCCACCAAGGTGATCGCGGCCCGCGCCAACGAGCTGATGGCCGACTGGAAGGCGATCAAGCGGACGCCGTACGAGCAGGCCGCGGCCGACATCACCCGCCACGACTACCGGACGCCCTACTGCGAGGACCTGGTCAACATCATCAACCTGGACGCCATCCGTGGCGCAGGGCTGAACATCGGGGCCGACCCGATGGGTGGCGCGGCCGTGCAGTACTGGGAGTACATCGCCGACAAGCTGAACATCGGCCTGTCGGTCATCAACCGCGTGGTCGACCCGGCGTGGCCGTTCATGACGCTGGACTGGGACGGCAAGATCCGCATGGACTGCTCCAGCCCGTACGCGATGGCGTCGCTGATCAACAACCGCGACAAGTACGACCTGTCGCACGGGAACGACGCCGACTCCGACCGCCACGGCATCGTGACGCCGGACGCCGGCCTGATGAACCCGAACCACTACCTGGCCGTCGCGATCCAGTACCTGTTCAGCCACCGCGACGGCTGGAACCCCGAGGCCGGCATCGGCAAGACCCTCGTGTCGAGCTCGATGATCGACAACGTGGCCCGCAAGCTCGGCAAGAACCTCGTCGAGGTTCCGGTCGGCTTCAAGTGGTTCGTCCCGGGTCTCTCCGACGGGTCGATCGGGTTCGGCGGCGGAGAGTCGGCGGGGGCGTCCTTCCTGACCCTCGACGGCAAGACCTGGACGACCGACAAGGACGGGATCATTCTCGATCTGCTGGCGTCCGAGATCCTGGCCGTGACGGGCAAGACCCCGAGCCAGCATTACGCCGAGCTCGAGGCCGAGTTCGGGCAGACCGCGTACGCCCGCATCGACGCCCCGACCAACCGTGAGCAGAAGGCCAAGCTGGGCAAGCTCTCCCCCGCCGACGTG
>CALMPQ010000003.1 GCA_937872005.1 uncultured Propioniciclava sp. | reverse complement strand
CCCGTGGCCTCTTCCATGCCATGGAAGCGCGCTACCAACTGCGCCATAGCCCCAAAGTTCCTAAGCGGAACGAAGAAGAAGATTACTCGTCATGCCGACGATCTCCAAATCGGCCCGCCCGGTGGGCTACCGGTTGTTCAGTCGGCCGCGCACCACGAAGCCGGCCTCGGCGAGGTCCGCCTCGAGCTCGGACGTGTCGGCGGTGTTGACCCCGAGCACCACGTCGGAGGTCTCACCCGAGCCCCGGTACACCGCGAGGTGCTGGATGTTCGCGCCGTGCTTGCCGGTCACCGCGCCGAGCTGGGCCAGCGCGCCGGGCACGTCGGGTGCCTCGACGACGAGCCTGGTGCCCTGGTCCTTGAAGCCCATGATCTCGATGAAGGCGTCCAGCAGGTCGGACTCGGTGATGACGCCGACCAAGCGACCGGCGTCCAGCACGGGGAGCATCTCGATCTTCGCCTCGCGCATGACCACGGCCGCCTGCTCGAGCAGGGCATCGGAGCCGATGGTGATGGGGTCGCGCGACATCACCTTGGCGATGGTGAGCTTGTTGACCAGGTAGGTGAGCTCGTTGACCGACAACGAGGTCGCCTTCGACGGCAGGGCCGAATCGATGTCACCCTCGGAGATCACGCCGACCACGCGGCCGGCGTCCATCACCGGCAGGTGGCGGACGTGCTGGTCCTTCATCAGGGCGATCGCCTCGGGGATCGTCGCGTCACTGCGGACGGTCCACGGGTCGGTGGTCATGCGGGTCTTGACGAACACGGTCATCCTCCCAGGTAGGCGCGCTTGACTTCGTCGGTGCTGGTGAGCTCGGCGGCGGTGCCGGCCAGCACGATCCTGCCGGTCTCCAGGACGTAGCCGCGATCGGCGACCTGGAGTGCCATGTTGGCATTCTGCTCCACCAGGAGCACGGTCGTGCCCGCTCGATTGATCTCGCCCACGATCGAGAAGATCTCCTGCACCAACAGGGGGGCCAGGCCCATCGAGGGCTCGTCCAGCAGCAGGATCTTCGGCCGCCCCATGAGGGCGCGGCCGATGGCGAGCATCTGCTGCTCGCCGCCCGACAGGGTGCCGGCGTGCTGCTTGCGCCGGTCGGCCAAGCGCGGGAACCGGGTGAAGACCTGGTCGAGGTCGGACGCCACGGCCTTGGAGTCCTTGCGCAAGTAGGCGCCGAGCTCGAGGTTCTCCAGCACCGACATCTGCGGGAACACGCGGCGTCCCTCGGGCACCTGCACCAGGCCCTGCTTCACGCGGGCCTGCGCTGACAGCTTCGTCACGTCCCTGCCGTCCACGAACACCTTGCCGGCGCGCGGGCGGATGAGGCCGGACACGGTGCGCAGGGTGGTGGTCTTGCCGGCACCGTTCGCGCCGATCAGGGTGACGATCTCGCCGTCGTTGACGCTCAGCGAGATGCCCTTCAGGGCGGTGATGCCCCCGAAACCGACTTCGAGGTCCTTGATCTCAAGCATGGTCGACCTCCTCGCCGAGGTAGGCCTCGATCACCCGCGGGTTCGCGCGCACCTCGGCGGGGGTGCCGGAGGCGATCACGATGCCGTGGTCGAGGACGTAGATGCGCTCACAGATCTGCATGACCAGGCTCATGTCGTGCTCGATCAGCAGGACGGTGAGCCCGAAGTCGCGCCGGATCTGCCGGATCAGCTCGGTGAGCTGCGCGGTCTCGGTGGGGTTCATGCCGGCCGCGGGCTCGTCGAGCAGCAGCAGGCTCGGCCGGGTGGCGAGCGCGCGGGCGATCTCCAGATGGCGCTGCCCGCCGTAGGAGAGGTTGACCGCCAGTTCGTCGGCGACGTGGTCCAGGTGCATGACGCGGAGCAGCTCGCGGGCACCCTCGCGGATGTCGTCCTCGGCCTTCTTGAAGCCGGGCAGCCGCAGGAAGGACGTGGGCAACGGGTAGCGCTGGTTCTGCTGGAACGCGATCATCACGTTCTCCAGCACGGTCAGCTGCTTGAACAGCCGGATGTTCTGGAACGTGCGGCCGATCCCGGCGCGGCAGATGGCGTACGGGGCCTTGCCGCCGATCGACTGGGTGGTGCCCTGCGCGGTGAAAACAATCGTGCCCGACGATGGCGGGTACACCCCGGTGAGCAGGTTGAACATCGTGGTCTTGCCGGCCCCGTTGGGGCCGATCAGGCCGACCAACTCGCCCTGGGCCAGCGTGAGGTCGACGTTCGACACGGCGGTCAGGCCGCCGAAGCTGCGGGTCAACTGCGTGACCTCCAGGATGGTGCTCATCGGTCCTCCTCAGCGGACGCCACCGGCTCGGCCCGGCGTCCGAACCGGGGCAGCATGCGCAGGGAGAGCTCGCGGTTGCCGAGGAGCCCCTGCGGCCGGAAGATCATGATGACGATCAGCAGCAGCGCGTACAGGATCATCCGCATGCCGGGGAACGGCTGCAGCAGCGTCGAGATGATGGCGAGCAGGAACGCCGCGATCACCGAGCCCGACAGCGAGCCGAGGCCGCCCAGCACCACGATGACCAGGATGTCGATCGACTTCAGGAAGCCGAACTGCTCGGGCTTGATCACGTAGAAGTACGAGGCGTACATGCCGCCCGCGATGCCGGCGAAGAAGGCGCCGATCGTGAACGCGAGCACCTTGCTGCGGGTCGTGTTCACGCCGATCGACTCGGCGGCGATCTCGTCCTCGCGGACGGCGATGGCGTCGCGGCCCTGGCGGGAGCGGATGAAGTTGCTGATCAGCATCACGCTGCCGACGGTCAGGACGAAGAACCAGGTCCAGTCCATGTGCTGCGGCACCGGCGACAGGCCGGCGGCACCGTTGGTGAACTCGAAGTTCTGCAGCAGGATGCGGATGATCTCGGCCATGCCGAGCGTGGCGATCGCGATGTAGTCGCCGCGCAGGCGCAGGGTCGGCAGGCCGATCAGGAAGCCGACCAGGGCGGCGAGCATGCCGCCCAGCAGCAGGCCGCCGACGAAGCCGAGCACTGAGTCCACGCGCATGGTGACCAGGGCGGTCGCATAGGCGCCGATGGCCATGAAGCCGGCGTGGCCGAGCGAGAACTGGCCGGTGAACCCGGTGATGAGGTTCAGCGACACCGCCAGCACGATGTTGATGCAGATCGTCGCGATCGTCACCTGCATGTAGGCGTCGATGATGCCCGCCTGCACGAGCAGCAGGACGATGACGTACGTCGCGACGATGGGGAGCCAGAGCGTGAGCACCTGGCGCACGAGTGAGTTCTTCATCACACCTTCTCCCGGACGTTCTTGCCGAGCAGGCCGGTGGGCTTGAAGATCAGCACGAGGATGAGGATGGCGAACACCACGGCGTCGGTGTAGAGGCTGGACCAGTAGCCCGCCACCAGGGTCTCGGACGCCCCGATGAAGTAGCCGCCGAGCAGCGCGCCGGGGATCAGGCCGATGCCGCCGAACACGGCGGCCACGAAGGCCTTGAGGCCCGGCAGCACGCCCATGAGCGGGTTGATCGCGTTGTAGTAGACCCCGACGAGGACGCCCGCGGCGCCGGCCAGGGCCGACCCGATCGCGAACGTGAAGGAGATCGTGTTGTCGACGCTGATGCCCATGAGGCGGGCCGCGTCGGCGTCCTGGGAGACGGCGCGCATGGCCTTGCCGATCTTGGTGCGGCGCACCACATACTGCAGCACGACCATGAGCAGCACGGAGACGCCGACGATGATGATCTGCTTCATCGTGATGAGCACGCCGCCGAGGTTGAAGCTCTGCTCCATGAAGGGGGGCAGGACGCCGTAGGTGCGGGTGTCGGCGCCGACGAAGAACATCATCGTGTACTCGAGCAGGAGCGAGACGCCGATCGCGGTGATGAGCACCGCGATGCGGGTCGACTTGCGCAGGGGTTTGTACGCCACCCGCTCGATGACCACGCCCAGCACCGTGCAGACGGCCATGGCGATGACGAGCGACTCCACGAAGCCCAACTTGAGGTGGACCATGCAGAAGTAACCGACGTAGGCGCCGACCATGTACACGTCGCCGTGGGCGAAGTTGATGAGCTGGATGATGCCGTACACCATCGTGTAGCCCAGCGCGATGAGGGCGTAGATGCTGCCCAGCGCGAGGCCGTTGACGAGCTGTTGTGCCAGTTGCTCCACGGGTGTCGAGTCTCCC
>CALMPQ010000002.1 GCA_937872005.1 uncultured Propioniciclava sp. | reverse complement strand
GGCGAGGGCGGCGGCGTCCTGGTCAACCAGGCCCCCCACCAGCTCGACCTGTGGCAGTGGATCTGCGGCGTGCCCAAGAGCGTGTTCGCCAAGGTCGCCTACGGCTACAAGCGTGACATCGAGGTCGAGGACGAGGTCAACGCGCTGGTCGACTTCGGCAACGGCGCCACCGGCACCTTCATCACCTGCGTGCACGACATCGACGGCACCGACCGCCTCGAGATCCTGTGCGACAAGGGCAAGATCGTGGTCGACAACTCCAACACCGTGAAGATCACGCGCCTCACCGACGACGAGGAGACCCTGAGCAAGGGCATGGGCATGGAGGAGGTGGCCAAGCTCTTCACCGGCCAGCTCGACCGCACCTCGCTCATGAACGAGGAGACCAAGGAGTACGGCAACGTCTGGGGCCAGCAGCACTGCGAGGTCATGCGCAACTTCGCCGCCGCGATCCACGGCGAGGAGGAGCTGCTCGCGCCCGGTGCCGACGGCATCCACGGCGTCCGGCTGGCCAACGCGATCCACCTGTCGAGCTGGACCGGTCAGGAGGTCTCGATCGAGAACTTCGACGAGGAGACCTACCTCGCCGAGCTCAACAAGCGCATCGCCGCCGAGGGCAAGTTCGAGACGAGGAGCTGAGCCATGGCCGTGCTGGGTGTCCAGATGATGATGCTGCGCAACCAGGTGGCGGAGGACGGGATGTTCCCCGTGCTCGAGCGCCTGGCCGCGATGGACCTGCACGCCGTCGAGGTGTCGCAGATCCCGATGGACGAGACCAACACCGCTGCGCTGGAGCGTGGCGTGAAGGAGCTCGGCATCGAGGTCGGCGCGCTCTCGGTGGCGCTCAAGCCGGGCCCGACCGCCACCGGTGACAACGTCGAGGAGCACTACGACAAGATCGTCGCCGACTGCCGACGTCTCGGTACGCGGTTCGTGCGCATCGGCATGATGCCGTTCACGGCGATGGTGTCGAAGGAGGCCTGCGAGGCGTGGGCCGCCGAGGTCGAGCCCGCGGCGGCCAGGTTCGCCACCGACGGGATCACGCTGTGCTACCACAACCACCACGTGGACCTGGCACAGTTCGACGGCGAGCGGATCTTCGACATCGTGCGCCGGGTCGCCCCGAGCGTGAAGTTCGAGGTCGACCTGCACTGGGTCCAGCGCGGCGGCATGGCGCCTCTCGACATGCTGAAGGCCTACACGGGGGTCTGCAAGCTGATCCACGTGAAGGACTTCCGCGTCGTGCCGGTGGCTCAGGAGGTCGTCGACCTCATGGCCGCGGGCAAGTTCGCCGAGGGCTTCCAGGGCTTCCTGAACATCGCGCAGTTCGCCGAGGTCGGCCAGGGCAACATGAACTGGCCCGAGCTGCTGCCCGCGGCGATCGACGCCGGTGCGGAGTACTTCTTCATCGAGCAGGACGACACCTACGGTCGCGACCCCTTCGACTGCATCGCGGACTCGCGGGCGTACCTGAAGTCGATCGGCTACTAGCCGGGGACGCCGACACTCACCGTTGTCACTCAAGACCCCGTTGCGAACCCGGGTCGTGAGTGACAACGGTGAGTGTCGCGGCGTCTGGGGGGCCGACGTACCGTGGACGCCATGCACACACGCAGGGTCGTCATCATCGGGTCCGGTTTCGGGGGGCTGTTCGCGGCCAAGGCACTGCGCTCGGCCGACGTCGAGGTGACGCTGATCTCGAAGACCACGCACCACCTCTTCCAGCCCCTGCTCTACCAGGTGGCCACCGGCATCCTGTCGGAGGGGTCCATCGCCCCGGCGACCCGCGAGATCCTGCGCCGCCAGCGCAACGCCACGGTCGTGACCGGGCTCGTGACCGGCATCGACGCCGCCGCGCGCACCGTGACGCACCGCTTCCACGACACAGAGACCGCCACGCCCTATGACGACCTCATCGTCGCGGCCGGCGCCGGGCAGAGCTACTTCGGCAACGACCACTTCGCGACGTTCGCGCCCGGCATGAAGACCATCGATGACGCCCTCGAACTGCGCGCCCGCATCTTCTGGGCGTTCGAGGCCGCCGAGGGCACCGACGACCCCGTCGAGCGGGAGCGCCTGCTCACCTTCGTCGTCGTGGGCGCCGGGCCGACCGGCGTCGAGATGGCCGGCCAGATCGCTGAACTCGCCCATGTCACGTTGCGCGGCCAGTTCCGGCACATCGACCCGGCCCAGGCACGCGTGATCCTCGTCGACGGGGCCGATCAGGTCCTGCCGCCGTTCGGCCCCCGCCTGGGTGCCAAGACCCAGCGCTCCCTCGAGCGCTCGGGCGTCGAGGTCGTGCTCGGGGCGATCGTCACCGACGTCACCGCCACCTCGGTCACGTGGCGCACCGCTGACGGCGCATCCACCACGGTCCAGAGCGCAGCGAAGGTCTGGGCCGCCGGCGTCCGAGGCAGTGAACTCGGTGAACTGCTGGCCGAGCAGACCGGCGTCCCGCTCGACCGTGCGGGCCGCGTGGTCGTCGACCAGCACCTCGCCCTGCCCGGCCACCCCGAGATCACCGTCATTGGCGACCTCGCCGCGGTGCCCGGCGTCCCCGGCGTCGCCCAGGGTGCGATCCAGGGCGCGAGGTACGTGGCCGCGCGCATCGCCGACGCCGCCGCCGGCCGTCCGGTCGACGACAAGCCGTTTTCGTACGTCGACAAGGGGTCGATGGCCACCATCTCGAAGTTCGCCGCGGTCGTGAAGGTCGGACGCCTCGAGCTCACCGGGTTCGTCGCCTGGGCCGCGTGGCTGTTCCTGCACCTGCTCTACATCGCCGGCTTCAAGTCGCGCGTCACCACCCTGCTGCACTGGGCGATCAGCTTCCTCGGCACCGGCCGCACCGAGCGGGTCACCACCAACCAGCAACTCATCGGACGCCTCGCCCTCGAGCAGCTCGGCCAGAAGGTCTCCGGACGCCTCCTGCGCGGGGAGCGCGACATCCGCGGCGAGGGCCCCCGCCGCACCAGCTGAGACGCAAGCGAGCCCCCCACCCTCATACGGTGGGGGGCTCGAAGTCTTGCCGTACCTCTAGTATTGATCAAACCGACCAATAACCGCTAGGGGGCGTGCGGCAACAACCCCTTCACCAGGGGGAACGACGGCAACCTCAGACCTGGTCGAGGATCGCGGCCAGCCGGGCCTCGGCGTCCGCGACCAACTCGGGCAGGTCGGCGGGGTCGCCCTGGAACTCGCCCCCCTCGTAGGTGAGTCCCACGTACGCGCCCTTGCGCGCGAGGTACTGCAGCCCCGCGCCGGGGGCGACGGTCCACGTTCCCTCGTTGTCCCACTCCGACCACTGGCGCACCTGGACGCCCAGGTCACCGAACCCGTCGAGCTCGGCCGAGGTCTGGAGCGTGCGCCAGCCCTCCTCGGACGGACCCTGGACATCGCACTCGGAGAGCTTGTCCGTCAGCTCGGCGAGGAACGCATCCGCGGCCGCCTCGTCGGCGAAGACGAGCAGACCGTTGCCCACCACGTGCTCGGGCCCCACCGACTCCTTGATCCGGCTCCCCGTGATCTTGGACGCCGACGCGAGCGTCAGCAGCCGGTCAGGGCAGGAGGCGCGCCAGATGCTCGTCGTGAACGCCGACGCGTCATCCGTGGCCGCCCGATCCTCGTCGGGGAGCTTGAACCCCTCCGGCACGCTGCCGATCGCACCCGAGATCTCCGCCGGGTCGGTGGGCGTCGCGCGGGGGGTGTGCGGGGCCGCGCTCCGCTTCGGGGGCGCCTTGGTCGTGGGGTTGGTCCTGGTCGCCGTGCTGACCGGTGACGGAGCGACCGAGGGGGTCGCCGTCGCGGTCGGCAACTGGCTCGGTGTCGGGGCCGCGGTGGGGTTGGGGGTGGCGCTCCCGGCGCCGGAGGAGCAGGCGGTCACGGACAGGAGAGCCAGGACGGCTGCGGACGCCAGGGCGTTGCGCTTCATCGAAAGCCTTTCTTCGCGAGTGGCCCCAGTCTCTCATCGACCACCCGCGGCCCTGCCCTCAGCCCAGCGCGTCGAGCAATTCGACCAGCACCTGATGGTCGCGCGAGCCCGGGTCCCCCTCGCGCAGCGGGTCGCCGACGAACTCACCCGAGAGGGAGTGGTAGGCCACGAGGCGTCCCGACCGGGCCCACAGCTCCAGGGTTCCCCCCGGCGCCTCGACCCATCGGGACGGGTCGAGTTGCCGCTCCGTCCAGTACCGGACGGCGATCGCCTCGTCACCCGCGCCCGTCAGGACGCTCGTCGCAATGCGTGTCCGGTCGACGGGATCCATGTCGCTGTGGCTGTTCGCCGGCCCGACGGGGTCGCACGTCGCCAGCACGTGACCCAGTTCCGTGATGAAGGCCCGCGCATCGGAGTCGGTGGGGAACAGCAGGGCGCCGTCCATCTCGCTCGAGTCCCCGGCCATGACGCGGCTCCGCATCCGCGACGCCTCCAGCATCTGCAGCGTCGTCAGCTCGACCTCCACCCCGTTGGCGCAATTGATGGGCAGGGCCATGGGCTCGAACGGGCCGTACTCCTTGACCCCGGTCTCGCGCTCCCGGGGCAGCGTCCGGTCCTGCAACGCTGTCCCGAAGTCCGACGGGACCACGCCCTTGTGTGGTCCCCCCGGGTACGCCCAGGTGGGGGTGCTGCCCGGGGGCGGCGCAGCGGGGGTGGGCGGCGTGGGTGCGGTGGTGGGCGTCGACGTCACGGAGGGCAGCGGGGTGTCGACCGGGGACGCCGACGGTGGGGGCGTCTGCGTGGACGGCACCGCGTGCTGGCCGTCGCGGGGAAGCACATTCCAGACGCCGACCCCGGCCAGCGCGACCACGGCCACGGTGGCCACGGACGCCAGCGCCGTCCGGCGGCGTCGCACGGCCCGGCCGCGGGCGACGACGGCCGCACCGAGGGCGTCCGGCCGGGGGCTGGAGGCCGGCTCGGCGAACCACAACTCGTCGCGGAGTTCGTTCTCGTCGATGGG
>CALMPQ010000001.1 GCA_937872005.1 uncultured Propioniciclava sp. | reverse complement strand
CTCCGGACTTGAGCGGGCACGTCAGAAAATGGCTGCCGCCGGCGCGACCGCCGCCGCCATCGACGTCTTCTCCCACTACTACCAGCAGCTGGGCACCGCCGGTGGCGGCTACATCCGCGAAGACTCGATCGAACCCCTCACCGATCCGCCGAGGCTCGCGTCGGTGGACATCGATCCCGACGTCGCCCGCGACGCCCTCGCCCGCACCGCGATCATCAAGCTCAACGGCGGACTGGGAACCTCGATGGGCCTCGACGGGCCCAAGACCCTCCTCCCGGTGCGCGGGCGCAAGACCTTCCTCGACATCCTCGTCGCCCAGGTGTTGCACGCCCGCGAACGCTACGAGGCCCGGCTGCCCCTGCTGTTCATGAACAGCTTCCGCACCCGCGAGGCGACGCTCGACCACCTCAGCGTCTACGACGAACTGCCCGTGGGTGACCTGCCGATCGACTTCCTCCAGGGCTTCGAGCCGAAGCTGACCGTCGACGGCCACGAGCCCGTCGCGTGGCCCGCGGACCCCGACCTCGAGTGGTGCCCGCCCGGCCACGGCGACATCTACACGGCGCTGGTCGGCACGGGTCTGCTCGACCAACTCATCGCGGAGGGGTTCCGCTACGTGAGCATCGCCAACGGCGACAACCTCGGCGCCGGGCCGAACGCCACCCTGGCCGGCTGGTTCGCCCAGTCGGGCGCCCCCTATGCCGGCGAGATCTGCCCCCGGACGCCGAATGACCGCAAGGGCGGCCACCTCGCGATCCGCAAGGCCGACGGCCAGCTCATCCTGCGCGACACCGCCCAGACGGCCCCCAGAGAGATGGACTTCTTCACCGACGAGGACCGTCACCCCTACTTCCACGCCAACAACCTCTGGATCGACCTGGCCGCACTCAAGCGCCTCATGCTCGAGCGGCCCAACGTGCTGGGGCTCCCCCTCATCCGCAACGTCAAGACCGTCGACCCGAGCGACAAGACCTCCACGCCGGTCATCCAGATGGAGACGGCGATGGGCGCGGCGATCGAGGTCTTCCCCGGCGCGCAGGCCATCGCGGTGGAGCGCGATCGCTTCCTGCCGGTCAAGACCACCAACGAGCTCATGCTCGTGCGGTCGGACGCCTTCGCCCTCGACGGTGACGCCCGGCTCGTCGCGACCACCGAGCGACTCCCCGGCATCGACCTCGACAAGCGCTTCTACGGGCTCCTGCCCGACTTCGACGCCCGCGTCGAGTACGTTCCGTCGTTGCGCGAGGCCCGGTCGCTGACGGTCGAGGGCGACTGGACGTTCTCCGACCCCGTCACCGTGATCGGCGACGCCCGCCTCGCCGACCCGGGTGAGCCGCGCACCGTCGACGTGGAGGTGCTCGGCGAGGAGTGAGCGCCTGGCACCGCGCGATTGCGTTCGCCCTCACCGGGCAGGAGTTCGACCTCGGCGACCAGCCGGCGCCCGACCTCGACGAGCTCGTCGCCCACCTCGCCGACCGGGGCTGGGACGCCGAGCTGCTCGGGTCCCATGCTCGCGGGACGGCGGCGAACGAGCAGGCTTGGCCCCACCCCATCCCGGACGCCCTCCGCTCGGGCTTGGGCGCGGCCCAGCTGTACGCCGCGATCGGGGGCGCGCGTGCGCGTCTGGGCCTGGAGGTGCTCACCGTCCTGCCGCCGTCGCGCCGCACCCGGTTGGACGCCGACGAACGGCGCCTGCTGGCCGACGTCCCGCCGCACTTCGGTCGCGCTTGACCCTTCGACAGGCTCAGGGACCGGAGACGCGAAACGGGGCCCGTCCCTCAGGACGGACCCCGTTCGGAAAGCTGGGGGCGATGCTCAGGCGCGGGTCTTGAGCAGGTCGCGGATCTCGGCGAGCAGCTCGTCGGTCGTGGGGGCCGGGGCCTCCTCGTCCTTCTGCGCGTTGAGGCGCGCGTCAGCGGCCTCCTTGATGGTCTGGTACGGCTTGATGACCAGGAAGTAGACGACGGCGGCGATCATGACGAACGAGACCAGCGCGGTGATGAACACGCCCACGTTCAGGCCGGCGATGTTCACGGCGTCGAAGTTGGGCTCGCTGCCGGCGACCATGGCGATGAGGTCCATGATGATCTTGGTGAAGGCCTCGACGACCTTACCGAAGGCGCCCGCCATGATCACGGCGGTGGCCAGCTCGACCAGGTTGCCCTGCATCAAGAAGTCCTTGAAACCCTTCATAGAACTGATTCCCTCTCGGTGGCGTGGTAGTGCCCCGATCGGGGCGTGGGGCTACCGGGCCCGGAGGAGTCTAACGAAAACACCGCGGCAAAGAAAACCACCCGCTATGATGGAAAGGTTACGGGGGAGGGCTCCCCGTACCCCTCCGGGCGACGCTCCCCGCCGTCACCGCAGGGCGACCGTCAGGGGCATCGCCCCTTGTGACGCGATCTTTGCCGCCGTCGCCTCCGGCACCTCCACCAACACGGATCGCCCGGCAGCCGAGAGGCCCAAGTTGCCACCACTGGGTGTGTCGCGGGGTGCAATCACGCGGACGTCGCGGGCCAGCACCTCTCCTTGAGCATCCCAGACGTCGATGCGGGCACCCGGACGGAGCAGCCCGGCGACCGCGTCATCCCCCGCTGGGAGCGCGACCACCACGTGGCCCTCACGCGCCAGGCGTTCGCCCTCCGAGACCGTCGCGGCCGTCAGCACCGTGCGCGCCGACACGGGGGCGGCCAATGTCCGCCCCACCAACGCTTCGCGTGAGGTCGCGGCGCCGTCGGGCGCCACCGCGGCAGGGATGTCGAGCGCCGTCAGGTGCTCGGCCGCCAGCACGGTGCCGGCGGGCAACGCCCCACCGGCGACGACGACGGTCACGGTGGCACCCCGGTCCGGGGTGAGCGCCAACAGGCCGGCGAGCACCGCAGCGAAGGCGCACAGGGCGGCGAGGGGTCGGCGACGCAGGTACAGGGTCCGGCGCAGGGCGTCCGGCGGGATGGGCCTCTTCATGCCCGAAGTTATAGGCGGCGCCTGTCACGGCAGGGCCGCCCCGGCTTCAGGCGGCCGACTCCTTGCCCGCGCTGGGGGCCGGAGTGCTCGGCGCCGGCTTGTCGGAGCCCTTGTCAGCAGGCTTGGCGGCCTCGGTCTTGCCCTTCGTGCGGTTGTCGGTCGCGTAGAAGCCGGAGCCCTTGAACACGACGCCCACGGCATTGAACACCTTGCGCAGGGTGCCGGTGCACGTCGGGCACTCCGTCAGCGAGGCGTCGGTGAACTTCTGCACGACCTCGAGCTCGCGACCACAGTCGGCGCACCGGTACTGGTAGGTGGGCATGGAACTCCTCGGGCACTCATGGGGACGACCACGCATCCTAACGTGACCCGCCCGCACCCCTATTCCCCCGGTGGCAACCGGACGCCCCGCGCGCCCGTCTCCAAGGTGGCGGTCGGCGTGACGACCAGGTCGACGGGCAGGTCCCACGGGTCCGCGGGGAGCTCGTCGACGACCTCGGACGTCCCGACCAACGTGCCGCGCACGGCCATCGCCGCCGCATGCTCCAACGCCCGGTCGTACCAGCCGCCCCCCGTCCCCAGCCGCACCCCGTCCGGCGTCACCAGCAGGGCCGAGACCCAGACGAACGAACACGCGGCCAACGCCTCGGGCCCCAGTGGCGCCCCCGCAGGCTCAGGGATGCCGCGCCACCCCGGCACGAGCGATCCCGGGCCCGCGTACCAGTTCCACGCGGGCTCACGGTGCCCCTTCAGCACGGGCAGCAACACCCGGACGCCGGCCTCCGACAGTGCCGCCACCAGGGCCGTCGTGTCGGGTTCCGGCGCCACCGAGAAGTAGCAGGCGACCGTGGCGTGGCCCGCGCAGGCCTCCAGCAAGCGGGGCAGCCTGCCCGCATCGGCGCGATCACGGAACTCGTCCGCCGCACGGGCGGCACGGACGGCGGTACGGAGGGCGTCCTTGTTCTGCGCGGCTCGCGGAGTCCCTCCCGGGGTCGCTGAGGACATTCACCTATCGTAGTTTCATGGCCCTGTTTGGACGCAAGACGACTGAGGACGCCACCGAGGACGACCGCTCGGGCGCGACCGACACCACCGAATCCACCGGCTCGACCGCCGCCCCGCTGTGGCGCGACGAGGCGTGGGCCGACCCCGAGCGGGAGGAGCCGACGGGCCCGACCCGCCGGACGCTCGAGGAGCAGCAGGCCTTCCTGCTCGACAAGGTGGGCGCCCTGCGTCCGTTCGGGATGCAGATCTGGGACGTGCCGGGCCTCGTCCTCTGCGAGGACATCGACTCCGACCTCGACCTGCCGCTGGTGACCACGGCGCGCACGTCGGGCTGGGGCGTCCGCGGCTCCGACCTGGTCGGCGCCACCGAGACCGCGCCCAAGCGGCTCTACGTCGTCGACACGATCAGCGTCTCCGACGGGCCGGGCCGCCCGCTGGTGTCGGGCGCGGCCGTGCAGATCGAGGAGGGCGCGATCATCCCCGAGGGGGTGGACGCCGTCGTCCCCAGTGCGAGCGGCCACATCGATGCCGACGGGTATGTCGTCATCGGCGAGGAGGCGCGCCTCTACCAGAACCTCCGTCGCGCCGGCTCCGAGCTGTCGGACGGGACGCCGTTGCTCCGTGCCGGCGAGGTGCTCACCCCGCGGTCGGTGGCGGTCCTGGCCGAGGTGGGTCTGGACAAGGTGTTGGTGCGCCCGCGCCCGCGGGTCGTGGTGTTCACGGTCGGTGAGACCCTCGTCGCCCCCGGCCAGGCACTCACCCAGCCCCAGCAGCGCTACGACTCGGCGACCGCGTTGATCACCGCTGCGGCCCGCGGCGATGGTGCCACCGTGTACCCACTCGGCATCGTCCCCGCGCAGGCGGCCGCGGTGAAGCAGGCCATCGCCGACCAGCAGATCCGCGCCGACCTGATCGTGGTCGTGGGCGGTGGCGAACTGATCCGCGAGGTGGTCGACGACATCGCCGACCTCGATGAGGCCGTCGTCGCGATCAACCGCGAGGCACGTGTCGCCTACGCCGGGCTGGGCGACGCCCGGACGCCGCTGGTGATCCTGCCTGCCGGTGTCGTCAGCTCCTACGTGGCCTACCACGCGCTCGTCCGCCCCGTGATCAACAAGCTCAACGAGGTCGACCCCCACGGTGCGCAGCGTGTGCAGGGCTCGCTCGCCGATGCGGTCGAGGGCGCGGAGGGCGTCATGCAGTTCGTCCCGGCTGTCCGTGACGAGGACGGGACCGTCCGCCCGGTCGCGGGCGCCGATTCCGAACTGGCGTGGGACCTGGCGCGCGCCAATGTCCTCGCCGTCATCCCCGAGGACTGGGCCGGAGCCGAGGCCGGCGCCACCGTCGAGTGCATCGTGCTCGACGACGCGCACGTGGGGGCGTCCACCCCGTGAGCCTGCTCGGGCCGCGCAGGTGGCCCGTGACCCTCTCGCACGGGCCGGTGGGGCTGCGCCCGATCCGACGCCGGGATTCTGCCGAGTGGTTCGCCACCCGTGCCCGCAGCGGCGACTGGAACGCCCCGTGGGATGGCACGCGCCCGCCCGAGGCCGAGGACGACGGTGACGACGTCACCTTCGAGCAGATGGTGGTCCGGCACCGCGCCGACGCGCGCGCGGGGCGGTCGCTGCCGTGGCTGATCACGTGGACCGACCCCGGCGCGAAGCCGCGACTGGCCGGCCAGATGACGATCTCGGGCATCGCCTGGGGCTCGGCACGGTGGGGCATGGCGGGCTACTGGGTGGCCCGCGAGCTCGCCGGCCGGGGCATCGCCCCCACAGCCCTCGCGCTCGCCGGTGACCACATGTTCACCACCCTGAAGCTGCACCGCCTCGAGGTGGCGATCCGTCCCGAGAATGCACCCTCGCTGCGGGTCGTCGAGAAGTTGGGCTTCCGGTTCGAGGGCCTGCGCCCGGCGTACATGCACGTCGACGGGTCCTGGCGCGACCACCTCATGTTCGCCCTCCACGCCGACGAGGTCGGCCCCGGCGGCCTCATCGGGCGCCTCGGCTGACTCCGTTCTCGGTCCGGGCGGCGTGTGAGCCACCGGGTCCGGGGCGCCGCCGCCTAGGGTCGTCGACATGAGTTTCACAGGTCTGATCTTCGGCGCCCTCGCGGCGTTCTGGTTGGTCTACCTGGTCCCCCTGATCCTCAACCGCAAGGACAACGGCCTCCTGGATGAGGTCGAGCCCGGCGAGCCCTTCTCGGCGTCGGTGACCATCGTGCGCCGCGGCACACCGCTGGATTCCGCGGAGGAGGGCACTGCGGTCATCTCCACCCCGCTCAACCGCCGCGCCGCGCTGCGGGAACTGGCCGAGGTCGACCGCGAGGCCGCCCGTCGCCGCCGGATCGTGCTGGCCTTCCTCTTCGTCGTCACGGGGGTGGTGGGTGTGATCGCCGCCCTCGACCTCGTGTCGTGGTGGACGATCGCGGCCCCGGTCGGGCTGATCGTGCTGTTCCTGGCGGTGGCCCGCGTCTCGGTGGCCCACCTCCGCAAGGGGCTGGACGACCGCGCCCGGCACATCCGCGGCGGCGACTGCGTCGATGAGGAGACGGTGGCGATCACGGTGCTCGAGGGCCACGACGACGATGACCACGAGCTGTCCATCGAGCTGACCGCCCCGGTCGAACACACGGGCTCGTTGTGGGACCCGATCCCCATCACGGCTCCCACCTACGTCAGTCGGCCCCTGACCCCGCGCACCGTCCGGACCATCGACCTCTCCGCCCCCGTGCCCGCCGTGACGGGCGCGCCGGTGACCGCCGACCTGCCCGACGGTGCGATCGCCGGCTCGGTCGAGCCCGGCTCCGAGGAGCGTCCGCGCGCCGTCGGCGAGTGACCGGCGTCCCTCACCAGCCCGCGCCGAAGCACACCAGCGGCGGCGCCCCCACGCCGTGGGACGCCAGCGCTGCGGCGAGCGCGTCCCACGCCGGCGTCCCTGCAGCCAGGCGGGCGTGCAGGTCGGGCATCACGGCTTCCGCGGTGGCGTCCGACAGCGCCGCCGGCGCGGCCAGCACCGTTCGGACGCCGGCGTGCAGCAGCGCCGTCGCCAGGCCCAGGGGATCGTCGCTGGCGGTTCGGCCACCGAGCTCGCAGGCCGACAGCACCATCACCGAAGGCATCGGCCGCACCCGGTCGAGCTCGTAACCGTAGGCGGGTCCGTCGGCCAGCTGGACATGGCTGAACAGCGGGTTCTGCGCGCGGTGGCGGCCGTGGGTGGCGAGGTGCACCAGGTCAACGGCCCGGCTGGCACGGGCGACCGCGGCCACCGTTGCCCGGTCGCCGACCAAGGTGGTGGCGCCGGCCCAGTGCTCGGCGCAGGCCGCCACCTCGGTCCCCGCGCGGGCCAGACCCGGGCCGGCGACCAAGAGGGCACGGGCCGGGGCGGCGGCGTCCGGTGCGCTGGCCCACGCGGTGGCCGACCGAGCGACCGTCACCGGGCGCCCGGCCAGGGTGGGCAGGAGGGGCCAGGGCACCTGACCCAGCAGCCCCGCCGGGGTCAGGACGACGCGGCGCGCGTCGAGCAGGTGGGCGATGGGGGCGAAGAGCACCGTGTCGAGGGCGCGCAGCCGGTCGGTCAGGCCTGCGGCGATCCGGGCGGCCATCGGGGCCGGCAGGTCGGTGGCCGCGACGTCGAGGTCCGCGGGCAGCCCGGCCAGCTCGTCAGCAAGCTGCGTGGTGGGGCCGAGGTGCACCACCGTCGCGCGTGTGGCGTCCACGACGAGGGCGGTGAGGGCGCCGTCGAGGGCGAGGCGGGCGACGAGGGCGGC